>CAYVXT010000053.1:0-33372 GCA_964455485.1 uncultured Candidatus Saccharibacteria bacterium | reverse complement strand
ATGCTTCGTTTATTATTTTAAATAAAAGGTTTATAAAATTGCCCACTATCACATAGAGTGCAATGGTGGTACCTAAGTGCATGAAGAAATCCTTCGCAGACGTCTTTGTTTGCATAGAATTATTTGAGTTATCCATAATATTTAAATTACTTTGCCAAGCCGTAGCCTCGGCGTAGGCTGGGTTATACCTTGCAATTATAGCATAGTCTGGTAATTTTTTATGGGAGGAATTCCGATGTTACACCCGCTCAAGGTTATTATCGATGATCTTTCTGGGAGGTTGACCGTAAACCCTCTTGGGAAGTTTGTAAACGGGTCACAAGCGAATTTGGTGAAAGCAAGCAATCTGCTCCAGCAAAACTCTGGAGATGATTTCACCAAATTCGCAGGCTCAATGATCTCAAAAGCGCTTGCCAAATGCATCGATGGCGGCGTAACGGAAGAGCTCGTTACAGTTGAACAACTGAGAAAGATTGTTGACATTCTTTTTCCAAACAAAGCACCAGACCCTCGCCAAACCTGGTTGCTTGAACCGGGTTCGATCACTGAAGAGCATCCTGGTGCGGGCTAGCACCTTCATGCCGCCCCTTGCTCTGCACTGGGCGGCTTCGTTTTATATTTTAAACTCTATAACACTACCGTTTTGTCGCTTGACAAATTTCGGTGGTTTTGCTATGATTAATACCGGACTACAGTCGTAACAAGGCGCAAGAGCCCTAGCGGAAGCTGGGGCCTTTTTCTTGTCTAAACCTGGAATTCTACTTATCCTTCACTTGCCTGGCGGGCTCGTTCAGGATGATTGAATTTAGAATTTAGTACCTACGGTATTAAATTCTAAATTCAATCACATCCCCATCTTTCACAATATATTCCTTCCCTTCAATGCGGAGCCAGCCTTTTTCGCGAGCGGCAGCGTATGAGCCAGCTTCCAAAAGCTTGTCCCACTCAATCACTTCCGCACGAATAAATTTATCTTTAAAATCTGTATGTATCGCAGTCCCCGCCTCCGGCGCAGTTGAATTTCTTTTTGTAGTCCATCCTCTTGTCTCATCCTCACCAGTTGTAAAATAAGTGATGAGGTCCAAAACTTCATAACTCTTCCTTATCAAATCATCAAATCCTTTTTCAAATACAGCATCAACAATTACAAAATTTTCACCTATTTTTTCTACACCGCCCGCCCGCAACTTTTCCATGAAAATTTCGTTCGGGTTAACTTCAGAAGTATTTAAAACATAAAAAATTGGCTTCATAGTCAAAAACTGCATTTGCTTTACAAGTGGTAATTCTTTTTCATCAAAAACAAGAGTTGATGCAAGCTTTTCTGCCTCAAGTGCTTCTTTTATTTTTTGCAACGCCCCTTGCAAAATGACAGCTTCCTTATCACCTCTCTTTACATCTTTATCCAAAGTCCCCAACCTTTTATTGACTGTTTGTAAGTCCGCTAATATGAGCTCCAAATTTATCGTTTCAATATCAGAAAGCGGATCAACTTTATTGTTTACGTGTATTATTTCTTTATCTTCAAAAATACGCACCACTTGCGCGATAGCATCTACCTCTCTTATATGTGAAAGAAATTGGTTACCCAACCCCTCGCCTTCCGAAGCACCTTTGACCAATCCAGCGATGTCAGTAAATTCTACAACTGCTGGAATTTTTTTTGCTGACTTTGAAAACTCATTTAGCTTTTCCAGTCTAGGGTCTGGCACAGGCACTATCCCAACCGAAGGGTCAATAGTACAAAAAGGATAATTCTCTGCCGGCACGCTCTTTTTTGTAAGTGCATTAAAAAGCGTGGACTTCCCCACATTCGGCAACCCTACTATCCCTACAGAAATATTCGCCATAACCGCTTTAATATAAAGAAATTTTGAATAAAAAGAAAGCCGCCCGCGAATGCCTCCGTGATTACGGGAGACTTTCGAGGGCGACAGATTTATTGGTCTACTCATCGGTTAACGTTCTCCCACCGGCCATCCAAGATCCGAGTCTGTCGGAGAGGTTGATTAGCGGTCTCACCCCTAATGATATTACGCAGATCCCGACGACCACAAGAACTTTGTGAGGTGGCCCGTCATCTTCCGGCAGTATCAGGAAAAGAACGGCGTAGAACCCGGGAAGAATCATGCCTCCCCCGATCAAAAACGAAAAGCTTCTCCAGATAGACTCGAGGGATCCGGATCATCATCAGAAATAGCCCGACGAAGGTTAAGGTCATCCAACAAGGCTGGTGGGAGCCCAGAGTCTTCATCATGCTCACAACAAAGACCAAGAGGCCTAGGGCGTTCAGTGCCCAAATTGTGGGTGTTCGTTCTTCATTCATTTACAAATTCCTCCATAGTTATTTAAACATAATTTATAAAAATAGCAAATTGACGAATTATTATAAATATGGTATCTAAATATAGGAGGGTTGCATGTGCGACGATTTACTTAGTAAGTACTGGCTCCGCTTCTGCATTGGGTTAGGAGTCCTAATGTACGCAGTATTGATTCCTGCCACTCTCGAAAACGAGGCTCAATACAAACACGCTCTGCAGGAGCAGGAGAAGATCGAAAAATGGCAGAAAGAACAGCCACGAACTGGGAGAGCAAGTACGCCTTACCCAAAGTAGAGGCGCTCTCTGACAAAAACGAGGCCGGTTGCAAGATCGGCCTTTCTCATACCATTTCAATTTGTCAGATTACTCTTTATGGTTAGTCATTATCCAGTAATTGTCTTTAGTAAATCCATAATCAACTCCTCTCCTGAGTGGTGAGAGCATTTTAATATCAAAATAAAAAAAGGGATTAGTTTGGTATCGGTAGGTTGTATTGTGTTCACAGCATACCTACAGAAATATTCGCCATAACCGCTTTAATATAAAGAAATTTTGATAAAAGGAAAGCGGCTCCGTTCGTCACGAAGCCACTCAAAAGTTCTAGAAAAAGTTTTCCGCGTACCACCTGTCCGCATCTTCGTGCGGTTGCCAGATAGAGCGTATTTGCTCAACAACATAGTTCATCTGGTGTGGATGGTTTGTTGCTTCACCCAACACATTCATCATTAGTTGAGCGATTGTGAGTTCGATCTGTTGCGGTGGCATTTCGTTCGCCCACCCATAGAACGTGATCGGAAATCCTGCGTTCACGAGACAACGATCGCCCAAGTAGTAATCGTCATGAGGACCGCCGCCGTTACGGCGGAACGGAACCGATGGAAACTCCCTGTCAGAGGAAGACATACTGATAAGCGAAACCGCGGGATGAAACCGTTCAATGTCGCTTTCTTTGAAGGTGCATGACCCGGTTGTACCGATTACAACATCAAATTCCTCGATTCGACGCTCTGCATCTTCAACTGACATTAGTCGCTCTTTGTTGCGTAGCAACTGCATAAGGCCGAAACCAAATCGTTTATCTTTGAGCGACAAGTCTGTTGCATACCCCTCGTAGTTGTTAGCCACAAAAAGTTGTCCTGCCGTCTGCTGACCAATTGGACCAAGACCCTTCACCAAGATCTTCGGATTCCGCTTGCCTCGTTTTGCAAGGTGACGGACAATACGTTCATACCCGCATCGTCCGATTAAAGGAGACTCGAGTGTGAGCTTGTGGAACGACCGGGCCACCGAAACAAATGGGAATGTGATTCCATTTGCTTTTATCTTGTGGTGTCCGGAAGAAGTTTGCTCAATACCGACTACGTTCTCTCGGCCACAAAGCAAATCCTTGGCGACAAGGTGGAGGAAGCCTCCATCATCGAGAAGAATGATCTTTCGATATTTGGCGAGATTGCGCCTGTTAAGTTCGGCTTCAATGAACTCGCGTAACTTCTCTTCAAACCACTTGTCGAACGGTTGCGATGGGTTGAATTCCAAACTGAATGGAGCCACAACGCAGCCCATCCGAGACAGCTCGCCCATCACACCTCGATTGGTCGAGTATACCTTGCCTACGCAGAGGCAATTTTCAGGCTTGAGTCCTGCCTTAAGTAAAAGACGGAACATTTCCCGTTGAGGTTCGAGCAGATGCTGTGACGCAAGGAGAAGGACGTCTCCGAGGTCCGCATCCGCGAAAATTCCCGACACTCGGTTGAGTAGCGGATATGCGAATTTCGACATGCCTTTTCCTTTCTATTCCACTACTATTTAACCATATTTTTATAATACTTGCAATAGACCTTAAAGTTCTTATATTAACCAGTTGAGGGCTCCAACCTTCCTCCGTATCAAAAATACTTAATAATCCATCATCCTCCATAAACAGAGAATGATTAGAGGATACTTGAGATAATATTTTTTACAGGATTAGAAATAGAATTTGAAATTTTATACATAACAAATGGAGTATCATGCCGCCTGGAGAGTATTTCATTGCTTGCAAGATACAAAACATTTTTTGACACGGTATTAAAAGGCACCTCCAACAAATCTGCAATTTGCCCTACTGATTTCTCCCCTTTTCTTTTAAGGAGCTTGATGATTGCGAGCCGATACTTATTGGTAAAAATTTTTAAAATTCTTACGAACTCTTCTTCCTCTTTAAATTTTTTATTTTCAATCCTATTCATTTTACCTTTCATTCTCCACTTTTGGAGGATGATTGAATAATATTATTTGTTTGGATGATTTTGGAGTAGCAGAACTAATTTTTATTGCAAAGATTTTGAGCGTAAATGAGTTGCGATAATAATAAGGCTAATCAAAACATAAGCAGAGCTCAACCATTGAAAAATTTGTTCTGGATAGGGAGAAAAAAAGTCCCCAGACCCTGGATTTGGATAGATTATGAATATTATTGCCGCAATTGGCACATACCACTTTGCAAACTTTTTCCAAGCCCCAACCGCATTTGGAGTAAAGAATAAAATTAAAAACACAAATGCAAGCGCACTTGCCCCATAGAATAAAGGATCACCAATTCTTTCAAAAAGATTAATACAACCAGCATCAGTAATTGATTCATCTGACTTACACAAACCAAACATTATTGAATTAGTTAGCACATAACCACTTACTAAAATAATTAATGTTAATAAGAGCAGATAAGTAATTTTATTATTTTTCATATATAAAACTTATAATAAAGATTCAATTTGATCCAATATATTCAAAACACCATTCGCATCTAACTCATCTATTTTACCTTTTTTGCGTAAGTTGTTAATCTTTTTATCCAGATTTTCTAAAATTTTTGATATTCTCACTTCCCTATTTTTACCTTTTTTCTTTTCGATTTTCCTTTCCAGCCGATCTATCCGATTCAACAAATTCTTTTTAACATTGCTTTTGATTTGCAGAGTTTGAACCATACCCCTTAGATCTTTAAGCAATTCTTGAATTGTAACGCCGTCACGAAGAACTAATTCGTCTGGAGTGCCATCGCCATTTTTATCAACACTGATTACTGTTTCTTGAGGTTTATCAGCCACAACATCAAATTTAGCATTTGTAGAAACGTTTACAGAAATATCAGTGAAGCTTACAACTGGCTCTGTTTTATTGCCCACAAAATTTTCAATTTCTACAGTCGCTTGCCCACTATCAATTCCTTTAAAAAGGAAATTATACTTTCCTTCTTTTGGAAGGAATATGTATTGACTATCTCCCAAATTTATAAATGAGCTACCTGGAATTTCTTCTTTAATTTGTAATACATCTTTACTTAAATCTTGATTTGGATCTATCCCAGTAAAATTGCCGCTTGAGTCAAAAGCACCCAGAATAACTGGTGAATGAGTACTAACTGAGAGTTTTTCATTTTCATTATCGAGCACAGGTTTTATTATCTTAATAAATTGATTCTCTTGGGGTCTATTTGTATTTAGTAAATTATAAATAAAGTCTTGAACTTGGTTTGCACTCAAAATATCGCGATGCTTAACATCTGATACATTCTCGAGTGAATTATAAGTAGATAAATTAAAGTAATACTTATCACCAATAATAGTAGACAATGCACTCGGGTAAACCACCGTACCATCACCTTCGGTTGTAAATACACCTTTATAACTTGGCTTGCCGTGATAATTTTTATATTCAATCGATTTAAGTGTTGGTAAGCCCCAGCCTGCAATCTGAATTACCTTTATATTTTCGGGGAAAATGAAAGTATCGTAATATTGGTGAAAACTTTCCGAAGTTTCAATTAAGTCTTGTTTTAAAACGGTTGGTTCTAATAAATTTTCGTCCTGAGGTATTTCTCTACCATCTACTCCAGTTAAAAATGATTTGAGTTCCGGATATGAATCAATCGTATCCCCCCACAAGTCGCGCCATTTTTGGGTAAAATTATCAGTACTAAACAGTACCATTGGTTCACTTACCTCTTCAAAATGTTTTGCCGATGGAAGAAGATTATGAGCACTTTGCATATTTTGACCAATAACCCTCATTTCACTTGCATTAACTACAAACCCCCCAACTATACCTTCGCCATCACCATGCAGTAGAGAACTAACTGCTTGTGGAGTACCTGATTGCGGAGTTCCTACCATTATGAAATTGTCGATCAAACTCTCCTTTCCTCTATTTTGCAATTCTTTTATAATCGCTTTTCCCAACAATCCCCCCATCGAATGTGAGACAAGGGTCACCTTTCCGCTATACGAATTTGCTGCAAGCTCTTCAATTTTTCCAACTACATCTATGTTGCCCTCTTTTGTGTTGATACCGTTTTTTATGATCCTTTCAGGCGAAAACCTCCAGTCATAAGCAAGCGGAAGCCATTCTTTGATAGTGCTTGTACCAGTATTCGAATCAATAGTTTTCAATTGATCCATAAAATCAGAAAAACCTTGGTATATAGGAGTGCCATAAAATGTATTCAAAATCCCAGAAACTACTACAGGGTATTTACTCTCTCCATTTTCAGTAAGAGCCAGCTCTCTAACATCAGAAGTAAAAACGGTTGGCGGCCAAATAGTATCATCACCCCCAACAACACTCACTTTTTCAAGCACACTTCCTTTTATACCTGGAAGAAACACTACACTTGAACAACATCCGTTGAGCTCTTGGTTTTCCGATTCTAGCCAGGGAGCAAAGTTTATACTACCAACTACTTCATTACCTAAACCTCCTGGGTTATTAGCCAAATTTTTCGGCCCAGTCTTGTCACCCCACCAATTTTGAGTTGCCTCAATAGCTTTTGTGGCGTTGTTTTTTATCCCCACTTCGTTCTCGTAAATTTTACTTTTAGATATTTTTGCTTCTTCCAATTTATAAACGAAAGGAGACTCCTGGTCCCCTCCCGCATCATTTGCAAAAGTTGGCACAGGACCATCATTTAAATCTTGAAAAATTATTCCTGAATCCAAATTTCCATTAATCACTATTTGATCGGCATTAAATTTTCCACCCCCAACAAATATTCCACCATAATCAAAACCCGAAACGGTTGAGCTGGAAATAAAAGTATCTGCTTTCAAAAATGAAAGACCTTGACTCTCTTGTCCATTTTCAAACATTGAGTCATTCACATACACACTCCCATTATATGCAGACAACGCACCTCCACCAGAAATGTTTTGAAAGTGTGAAGATTGGAGTGAAAGATTTTGATTTGCCACTAAGGCAGTAGCGTATTGGAAATTTTTAAAATTGGAATTTTCTACCGATAATGTACCGCCATCAGAAAAAACTCCGCTGTACCTAAAATCTAAAAAGTTTGAATTTTTTATTGTTGCAGAAACAACATCACTGAAATTCAAGCCGCCACTTATTTCAGTTATCTCCACATCAGACAAAATTACATTATCATTCCCATAAAAACTTAAATAATCCAAATGAGAAAATGACGCATTTGAAATCGAAATATTATGATCTGACTGAACCAAAATAAGCCAATTACCGTCATATTCACCGCCATCAAAGTTATCATCTATTGTTGTAAACCTGACTCTCTCTTCAGGTGTACCCGATACTCCAAACCCACCTTTTATCCATAAATAATACCAGGAACCAAACTGGTCCTTACTAAACTTGACGGTAGTTCCAGGACCAATTTGTAGGTTAGACCCGGGTGCAATTTCCACATTGCCGTTTATTATGTATGGACTACCTTCTTTATTCCAATAAATTTCTCCACTTAAAGTGCCTCCTGATATCTGAGTATCTGCGAAAGCAAAATGAGGTAATAAATATAACGAAAGCGTAGCGAAACTAAATAAAATACAAAATATTTTATTTGATTTTAAAAATTTTGAAGATAATTCCGGAAACTCTGGATCAACGTGGTTAGTATCCATCCAAATTTGCTACGTCTTAATGAAGTAATGATAGCAGAATGCAAACCAACTCAAAAGAGCGACATAAATGTCGCTCTTTTGAGTTTATGGCAATAGCCAAAAATTCAGTCCATTCCCAATTGTACTTACCTTTTATGTATTTTCAATGAAGATAATTTCATTAAGATTTTATATTATTTTCATATTTGACAAAATTTCTGCATTTGAGTATAATTTATATTAGGAGGTCCCATGGCGTTGTATTGCCCGCAGTGCGGGTGCGGCGATGAGGAGGAGTCAATCGGAGGTTGCAGAAATTGCCATCTCCAGGAAACTGGCGCTAGCGTCGTTACGCCGTCCGCCGACGAGTTCCTTAAGTTTTTAAATGGCGAAAACGTCGCCCATGAAGTAGCACAAGACTTTATGGAGTCGGCTACCCGCCATAATCGGTACGACCTGAACGAACAAGATATCTCCTTGTTGTGGGAGATGGACAGAGCATTTAGTTAAAACAAGACCCCGCGGCGGCATATGCCACCCCGGGGTCTTTCATTTAAAGAAACACCCGGGGTTTTAGCCCGAGTGTTTGTTTCTGATTTTATTTCGCAAGGAAACCGAGCCACCTCCCGTTCCTCTTGGTATAGCAAACCAAACGAGCCCGGAAACTGTGGCTCAACCCAAAACGCAAACGTAGACGCTGCAGCAAAAAACGCCATATCGTCGTTTGAGACTTCATGCAACTCAATTCGTATCTCTTCCCAACCTCCCCCTGGTAGTGCAATGGTCCAAATAACCATGTACTTCATACCGCCTCCCACGATACACTACTCCAAAATTTAAAATATTTCTAGTAAACCTTGCTCCCCCACTTTTTTAGGCGGGCGTACCATTTTTGTTTCTTTTCTTCAGATATTTTTTTGACAGGACCAATTTTTTTGACACTTACACTAAATCCAGCAAACCACAAAATACCTCTTCTGATTTCGTTAGTAGTGTCACCAAAAATAATACGGGTGAAAATGGGTGGCGCATCAGAAGTAACAAAAACTCTGGCACTCCTACCCTTCAAAAGACCGTCCCACCACAAACCGCTAGGGTGAAATTTGAATGCAAAACCCGGAAGCCACATACGATCAAACATTCCCTTGAGAAGTGCTGGCATAGTAGACCACCATGATGGATAAAGCACTACAAAATGATCGCACCACTTTATGTCTTCCTGAACTTTTTTTAAATCTGGCTCAAGTTCTTGGATCTCTCTATAACCATGATGCAAAATTGGGTCAAATACCAAATCTGAAAGACCAACAACCCTTACTTCGTGCCCCTTTTCTCTCGCCCCATCTGCATATGCATAAGCCAAATTTTTATTAAAGCTCTCCTTATCAGGATGCCCTATAAGTATAAATATCTTTTTCGCCATAATATTTACTTAATTTTTAGAAGTATTTTTAAGTTCCCCTCCCCTTTGGGAGGGGCCAGGGGTGGGGCTATTCCCCTTTGCCTACTATTTTTTGTATATCGTCTTTATATTTAGTCATCACTTCCATAGCAGCAGACATCTGGTCTTTGCCTTTTGATATTTCCTCTTGCATTTCAGTAGCAATTTTTTGAAATAGTTCGGGATTATTTTCAATCAATTTCAAAATCTTCTCTTGTTCCTCTTTTGGAACACCCTTCATCTTTGCCTCCAACATTTTGCGGAGCATAAAATCTTTGATACCCATAGTTGGTAAATTATAACAAAAGTTTTAAGTAGCGCTAGAGTTGCCTCAAAAGTGCTAATGCCCCATAAATACCACCAAAATCACCGAGCTCCGCCTTTTTTATAACAGGAATTTGAGGAAAAATTTTTAGTACCTCTTCAAGATATTTTTGAGTTTTATCGATGGGGATAGCAGGGTCGCCAGTGATCATCGAACCTCCGAGCACAACCACATTTGGCGACCATTCTACTATTATATTATTTAATCCATAAGCCAAATATTTGGCATGCTCATCCCAAACAACTGGATCAGTGACATCTTTCGGGTGTTTACCTGTTTTGGCAGTGAAGGCTTTTCCAGAAATAAGTTCTTCAAGAGAGATAGTTCTGCCACTTTCAATATCTATTATTTGCTTCCCGGGTTCGAAGCCAACAGCCTTTTCATCTATCCTGCCATTTGAAATTTTAGCTCCGCCCACTCCAGTAGAAACAGTAATATATGCAACGATCGGAAAACCACGTCCTGCCCCATAAGCAGCTTCCCCTAAACCAACCACAGCCGCATCATTCTCTAAGAAAATTTGTGATTGGAACATACTTCTAAGATCTTGCCCAAAAGTATCGTAACTCCAATTTGTCACCGACCTACTCATACCTCCAACAACATTTTCGATACCACGCCCTTTAGAAAGTTTTATTGCTAAATTTTCAAAAACTTTTTTACCTTCCTCGTATTCTTTCGGAGTGTCCACTACTGCCGGCTCATCAAAAAAATCTCCGGTTTCCGAATACGCCATTCTTATTTTTGTGCCACCTATGTCAAAAAGTATTGCATGCATAATGATGGATATAATTATGCTCTACTTCATCTTTGATGCAAATGGGTTTTGTATTCTTCTACTTCATCCTGTCCGTATGGGTCCACCTTTAAAATTTCAGCCAATTTTAAGGTCATTGCCATCATAAGGCCCATAAACTTACCGAGTTCATCTTCTCGTATCTCATTCATTTTATATATCATATGTGGGAGACCATTGTGGGCATAGGAAGTTATTGTGTCTTGAAACGCAGCACCGTTTATAGTGCCAAGATTTTCCTTTTCTGAATTTACAAAAATAGTAAATCGATTATTAGGACCGCCCAAAGTAAGTTGCAACATAGAATGTAAGTCAACAGGCCCAATAGATACAGTTGGAGTTATCCCAATTTTTTTACCTTCAATATTTTCCTTACCCAAGCTTTCGGCAATAAGTTGACGACACCACTTACCTAAATCTTCCAACTCGCTATTGAAAAAGAAGTAATCTAAAATATCCACCCCTTTATCAAAATTTTCTGCAATCATAGATGCAAGATCTTCAGCCTTAATTCCGTTCGCCTCTCCAGATTTTAAAGAAGCTTCGCCGCTTTTAGCAAACATTCCAGCATCAATTCCTAAAACTGAGAGCACTTGAGTATGTGCGATAGTGAACGCACTAAATCGGCCACCCACTTCACCGTCCCAAGGTATACACTCTATCTTTCCCATTTCCGCCAAGTTCCACAGCGGTGAAGATGGTGTAGTGATCACTATTACCCTATCATTTATGGGGTTACCAAATTTTTCTGAAAGCATTTCAAAAATTTTGTGGTACGTCTCAAGTGTTTCGACCGTTTTACCTGATTTACTTATCGCAAACAGTACCACCTCATCTTTACTGCTCAAATTTTGAGGTAAAAGATTTTCAATTTCACTATATTCTCTTTCATCTGGTGATTCGAGGAAAAAAGCTTTTTTATCAATATTTTTATGCAGAGTAATTGCATTCCAAACTGCCTTTGAAGCCAGGTCGGAGCCCCCGATCCCAACAACGAAAACATACTTTACTTTTGAAGTATCCATGCCTCGATTATAACAAATGTATGAAAAAAGTTCTGTATAAAAAAAGGCCCCGCGACGTCGCGCGGAGCCTTCCATGGCGCTTTCCACCAAATACTAACTAATAAGCTCGGAACGTCTTTGCGAAGAACACGAGCTTATTGGGGTCAAAATTTCTCACGACCCCTATCTCCCTTGCCACAGGCGCATACCTGATTTGTGACTTTTGTACTGGCTTTCGAGCTTGCTCTTCAGCCTTCTTTTTGGCCACCAAAATAGGTGGCTCGATCGGACGGGATACGAACATAATCCTCCTGAAACGGATCCCCTTTAACTGATAAGGGATCCTCATCCTTACTTTTTATACACCATTCAGACCTAAAAAGCAACGACGGCTCGCTGGGGAAAACCCCAACGAGCCGTCTTAGTCTTTACTTCAAGGAAAAATGCATGCGCGTATCAATCAACCGTTTAGGAAACGGGGTAGATATCTTGGCGCACAGGGCGTCAGAGATCGGATTGTCGAACCGAAGCTTCGGCTCGACCCCATACCTCGCAAGTATCGCTTTGGTAGCATAATTACTAGCGCCAGGGTCGACCCCTGACACAAATACTGTGCCTTTCAATCGAATAAGTCGTATTACTTCTTGATCTGTGAGCAGATCCGACTTGGGACGCTGTTGCATCCCTCGCTCTGACGGGCATCTTTTGCTCAACATTTTCTCCTAAAGTGAGGTAACTTCTAATAAAAAACTATACTCTTGTATATAAAATAAGTCAAACCGATAAAATTGTGGACAATTATTTGAGTTCGGAAAATGCAACCCATGAAGGGACTTCAAACACTGTCTGGTCGCTCTGCCATGGCTCACACTCATAAGGCAGCCTATCTCTCATACCGACTATTTGTGCTTGCTCGCTAGGGGAAGCATTTGCGGTAGCACTTTTCGCCACTTTAGATTTGTATCCTATAGGTGCTAGTGATGTCCAGGTATATGCCACATCATCTTTGATGATAAGGGAGCTGCCAAATTCTTCGGTACTGCTTCCTGCAAGAGTAGCTATACGAAACTCACCCTTTATATTTTTACTGTCAGTAAGCAACACGCCTTCAATCTTGGATGTAGCATCACTTTTTTCAAATTTACAAGAATAAGGCTTTCCTAGAGTCATCACTCCAGCTATGGAATAAGTACCATCTATAGTACCGTCAGCCCGGACTATGGGGGCTATAGGGGCTGTAAGTTTTTGATAAAGAAAGACTGCGGCTACAATACAAACAACTGCAACAATGGCCCAAATTATTTTTTCTTTTTTCATGCCAACATCTTAGCACTTTTGCTCATTTTTTCCATTCCTCTACAGCACCACCTTTGATTTCGGTTTTTCCAGCTTTTCTCACAAACTTTTTATTTTTTGGGTCTAAAAAAGGTGTATGGGGGGATTTGTCTAAAGAGAGCGCAATGTGATCAAGATCATGATCCGAACCAACCCATTCTTCACCAAATTTTCGCCACACATCAAATGGTTTTGAATAAGATTCTAATGTTTTTTCACCTGTGTCTAAAAAATATTCATGGAAATAACTCTTGGCAATCTCAGAATAGTTTTTGAAAATAGGATCTCTATATCTTAGTACCGCATGGTTTGTTTTGCTCACCGCCCCCCAAGCACCTTTTGATTCAAAAACACAAACCACATGGTCAGAATCTTTTTTCGCACTTTTCTTTACCTTTAAATCTATAAGAAAATGTTTTCTTTTGTGATATCGAAAACACAAAGCTGCAAAAAGGGCTCCTTCAAAACAGTGAGCTGTTTTTTTATCTATAACTTTCCTGGGTGAATAATATGTCTCACCCTGATCTTCAAAATTAAATGGGAGCGCATCCAAAAAATCTTGAACTTTGATTGGAGTATTTAATCGCTTTATCAAAGCCAACTCGCTTCTATTAAATATTTTAATTAGGTTTTTTATCATATTCTACCTCACCCCTTTCACTAGCTCACCAAACCTTTTATTCAACTTCTCCATTTTTGGAGCAATCACCAACTCACAATATGGAGCGTCCTTGTGTTTTTCATAATAATTTTTATGATAATCCTCTGCCTCAAAAAAATCTGTAAATGGAACTACTTGAGTAACTACAGGATCAGGGTATGCATTAGAATCATTGAGTTCCTTTATTGTATTTTCTGCTTCGTTTTTTTGTGAATCATTTGTATAAAAAATCACCGACCTATACTGCTCTCCAACATCTGCACCCTGCCGATTTAAAGTGGTTGGATTGTGAGTATGAAAAAAGACGTTGAGCAAATCACTAAACGAAATCTGACTTGGATCATAATCAATTTTTACTGATTCCACATGATTGGTGTTGCCACCTGAAACTTTTTCATATGTAGCATCATCTTTTGAGCCTCCACTATAACCCGAAGTGACAGATACTACTCCTTTCAAAGATTTAAATAGGGCCTCAGTACACCAAAAACAACCTCCGCCAAGTACTATAGTTTCAATATTTTTTTCCATTATGATATTGTATCAAATATGATAAAAAAGATATTTTTAGTTCTTATAATAATTGTTTTAGCTTCATTATTTTGGTTTTTTAGGGGTAAAACAGATTCTGGAATAAAAACAAATACAGGCCTCGACCAACAGCCAACTAATACAGAAACGGAGGATTTAAATAAAAATGAGGTAATAGTTCCGGACGTAAAAAAGTTGGATGTAAATATTTCAAAAAGTCCAAAAGACATTGCTTGGGATCATTTTCAAAAATACCTTTCATATAACCAATCTCTAAAATTGGATCAAGTTAAATCGGCAGTTTATAAAATATCACCAGTTTGTGATATCCAGTTTGCAAACCCTGAATGTATAGACAGAATGAACGCTGCTTATTCATACGGAAAGGAACTTAAAAAAGAAGATTTTGCAAAAGTTTGGTCCGACAAAAAACAAATAGTTTTAGCAACAGAATTTAAACTAGAAACAGAGGGCGAGGCTATACGACGTGGTCGTTCAATACTTTTTTTCATTTACACTGAAGGAGGAGAATTAAAACTCCTAAGCTTTAGTCCCTTCAAAGGTGCAGTGATCGGAAAAGGTACAGCGAGTGATCAGGAGCTTATAGACAAAGTCACCACATACACCAATGATCAGGATGAGGATGGAATGCCTGACTATGACGAAGAATGCCTAGGTACTACCAATACTGATTGTGTAAAAACAAACCCTAAGATAAGAGACACCGATCAGAATGGGTGGTGGGACGGAGTGCAAGCTCTTATGAAATGAGAGTAAGTACGAACCAAAGGAATACTTTATTTAGAACTCCTAGCTTTAGTACGTTCAAGTTCATTTAAATATTTTTTTCTTAATCGTACACTTTTTGGAGTAATCTCTAAATATTCATCCTCAGCCATTATTTCTAGACCGTTTTCAATTGAAACTTCAATTGGAGGAGCAAGATATATTTTGTCATCCGAGCCGGAGGCACGCATGTTTGTAAGTTGCTTTCCTTTGGTTGGATTTACTGTCATTTCATCTCCTTTAGAAGTATTCCCTATTACCATACCTTCATAAACTTCTGTGGTTGGTGCTATATAAAGAGTTCCTCGTTGTTGAAGATTGTCCAATGCAAAAGCAAGTGCCTTACCGTTTGCCATAGAAATCATTGACCCTTGTGGACGCTTTTGTATTTCACCAGCATATGCTCTGAACCCCAAAACCCGACTGGCAAAAATACCTTCACCTTTTGTGTCCACTATAAACTGTCCTCGATATCCTAAAATACCTCTAGTTGGACCCTCAAAAGTTAATCGCAATCTATTTTCATGGGCTTTCATGTGGGTCATTACAGCACCCCTTTTACCTAACTTTTCAATCACTACTCCTTGCATCTCTTCCGGTATCTCAACAGTAATTTCTTCAAAAGGTTCGCTCAACACTCCATCAATTTCTTTCATTATTACCTGAGGTTGAGAAACTTGAAGTTCAAAACCTTCTCGGCGCATGTTTTCGATCAGTATTGCAATGTGCAGCTCCCCTCTTCCATACACTTGTCCGACTATAGCAGCTGGCCCATCATTGTCAGAAGAAGAGTCTCCTTTAAAATCAATTTTGAGTCCCACGTTTACTTCTAGTTCCTTTTCAAGCCTTTCTCTTATTTGTCGTCCTGTCACAAATTTACCTTCCCTTCCGGCAAAAGGAGAATTGTTAACCAAAAAATTTACAGCAATAGTGGGCTCATCCACATGTATAGATGGTAAGGTTTCCGCAGATTGATCATCGGTTAATGTGTCACCTATATATATGTTAGGTAGGCCAGCTACCATTACTATCTCACCCGCCCCAACTTCCTTAACCTCCTTCCTCGATGTCCCTTCAAATACAAAAATTTTAGTGACTTTACCTTCTTCCACCAAACCATCGGGTTTTTTATCAAAAATTTTTGAACCGTCTTTAATGGTACCTTCGTAAACCCTTGCAATAGCCATACGTCCCAGGAAATTGTCGTACGCCAAATTGAATGGTTGAGCTTTGAGCGGAATATTAGAATCGTTTTTTGCTGCAGGCACCTTTTCTAAAATAGTATCCAAAAGTGGAGTAATATCCTTCCTATCATCTGCTAAATTTTTCATGGCCACCCCATCTTTACCTATGGCATACACGCAAGTGAAGTCCAGTTGTTCGTCAGTTGCGCCCAATTCAAAAAACAATTCAAATATTTCATCATGAGCACGTTTTGGATCTGCAGCAGGCTTATCAATTTTATTTAATACCACTATTGGTTTGTGGCCAATTTCCAAAGATTTTTTTAAAACGAATCTGGTCTGTGGCATCGGACCTTCTTGTGCATCAACCACCAAAAGCACTGAATCAATGGATCTTAAAATTCGTTCAACCTCTGATCCAAAATCTGCGTGTCCAGGAGTATCTACGATATTGATTTTTGTACCTTTATAATTTATTGAGGCATTTTTGGAATAAATGGTAATACCACGCTCCTTTTCGAGCGCATTTGAATCCATAGACGTACCTTCTGCCACTGCCCCAGTCTGCTTCAATATGGCATCAGTGAGGGTCGTCTTCCCATGGTCCACATGGGCTATAATTGCAATATTTCTTATTTCCATTATTTATATCAGGAGTTTTATGACTCCAAAATAAAATCCCCTCCCGGGATTTCTCACTTCTATATTATACATCAATTGCTTAATTGATGCAAATAATCCCCTTTCACTCTATGTGTTAATATTTTCTGTATGAGAAGCACTATAGTAAAGCAGGGACCTATTGTATTTTTGAGAGATGTTTTGTTCATGGAAATATTGGCTATTGGGCTTTTATATATTGCTTCATTTGTTGAAAATTATGAAATGCTCTACCGTGGATGGCAACTAGATCAGTACATACGATACGATCATTTCATAATAATGGCTTCAGGCCTTTTCCAATTAGTGTATATAGTTCTGCTTTTTCTAAATTGGTATTTTTCTTACTTTGAATTAAGAGAACGAGAAATAATAAAAAAATCAGGGATTCTTTATCAAACCAAAAAGTCATACTTGTTGTCCGACATAGTTTCGGTGGAAACTCATCAATCACCTCTTGATAGGTTTATAAACCACGCCACCATCACACTCGAATACAAAAACGGTAGGAGCGTAAAAATGCACAATATTCCAAACTTTGCAGATTATGTTTATTTAATAAAACAATCTATTGGTGACAGTGATACCAATAACACCGACATCGAAAAAATAATAGCCAGAGGTGAAAGTGAACATATAGAGTTTAAGGAATCTTTAAGATACGATACTCGTTCAAAAAACCCAAACAAAGATTTAGAGAGGGTTGTTGCAAAAACAATAGTAGGTTTTTTAAACAGCAATGGCGGTTTGCTAGTAATAGGAGTTTCAGACAAAAAAATAGTTAAAGGACTTGAAGATGATTATATGTCATTACCTCAAAAAAATCGTGACGGATTTGAAAACCACTTAAACCTGATTATACGCAATATGATTGGTATTCAATTTTCCAAATTTATATCAATAACCTTCCATAAAATTTCAAATAATGATGTTTGTGTCGTGATAGTAAAAAAATCCAGACGCCCTGCATATCTAAAATTCAACGGAAAGTCAGAGGAATTTTTCATTAGGGTTGGTAATGCTACTCACCCCCTTTCCATGAGCGAAGCAGAAGATTATATAAAGAATAATTTTTCCTAATCTCTTCTGCCTTTATTTTCCTTTTGAGATTTTATATCTCGCTCTTCATACTGCCTCTTTACTAATCTTTCTTCAACTTTACGCTTAAGTTTTTGTAGTTCAGATTCATCTTTTTTGCTTTTCTTCTCAGCAAAATTTTCAGAGCTAACACTCATCATCATCGCTTGCTCTGGCACAGCTTTGAAATTTTTTATTTCTGGCTGGTCATCATTATTAGTTTCACTTTGACTACTTTCAAAATCATCTATTGCCTGAATTTTTGATGCGATTTCATCTTCAAATTTTATTTCAATAAGGGTTGCAGATTTAGACGTTGAAGCAATTTTTCCCAATGAATCTTCAAAAGATTCGGCATGTTTTTCAAATCTAGACTCGATTTCTTGTCTTACTTCCGGAGTAAGCTTGTTCTGTACCGCAAGCTCAAGAGCCTCATCAAGCCTTTCCACAGATTTTGCCTGCTCCCATTCTGCCTTAGCTACAGGAGATACTTGAAGGGCTGACTGAACTTTTTCATTAAAACCAACTTTAAATGAATATAGCTTATCGCCCGGCAAAGAACTCTCGGCCCCAAAAGAAACGCCAACAAATACTACAACTACCAAAGCTGCCAGAGCCGCAGTTCTTGTAATATAAAAAGTGTAAGTAGAAAGCCACGACTGATATGGAGACACCAAAGGTTCTCCTACGATAGAGTTGTATACATTCTTTCGCTCACTTTGAGTAAGCTTAATATTCTTGAACCCCCTTATTCCTTTTTTGAATTCAATCTGGTTCATACTATTCTATTTTTAATATTTTTCTAAGTTCGTTAAGTCCACGCGATATTCTTACTGAAACCACATTTGGACTTTCATTTAAAATAAGAGCAATTTCTCTTGGTTCCAAACCTTCCAAAAAACGGAGGTACACTGCTTCGCGATAATCTTTGGAGAGTTTATTCATTGCTTTTAATACTAAAGATGTTTCTGCATTATTTTTTATTTGCTCATCAACAGCTTCATCTTTTATTTCTAAAGCTTCTTCACCATCTTCCCCTTGAGACATCGCGTCCCAAGATACCGATTTCTTTTTCCTGTACCAATCAATTATATGATTTCGAGTCACCTTATAAAGAAAAGCTTTAGGGTAATCCACCTTAGACTCTTTCATAAGTTGCCAAAGTTTAGTGAAGGATTCCTGCAAAATATTCACTGCCTCATCCCTCACGCTTACCCTTATAAGAATATAACGAAATAACGGGTCTGATTCCCGGTTATAAATATCAGTAAATCTTGATTTGGCGTCCTTATTATCCATATATGAAGACGTATAAGCTATATGTTTCTTTCACATTTTAACACTTTTTAACATTAGTGTCTATGTAAGAAGGTCCCTAAATCAACGTCTTCATGATGGCAGGTCAAACTGTAATTAAAATAACTTAGTATTATGAACACAGGAATATTAAAGAAGTCATTTATCTTACTCATAGCCGGAACCATGATAACTTACCCCCTATTTGCATCAGCACATGGGTATGAGGATAAGAATAGAGAAAAAAATAGAGAGCAAAAATCAGAATTAAAGGACGATAAATATGAAAAAAAATGTTTAAAAGCGTACGGTCACCTTATAGCTTTTGGCTGGCTAAAAAATAACGAAGATTTTGATATTGATGGTGATTGCTATTTACCGTTTGGTATCTCAAAAAAATTCAGAGGTAACGCAACTTCGACAGATACCATTTCTCCAGTAATATCAAACATTAATTCAACGACCACTCCATCTAGAGCAGTCATAACATGGAGCACTGACGAGAAGGCGAACAGCACTATTTTTTGGTCAACAGGTAATGTTGATGTAAACAGCTCAACAACTCCTCGCATTTCAAACTCCGATAGAGTTTTGAAGCATAAGCTTACAATTAAAAACCTGTCTCCAAACACGACTTATAATGCCATTATCCGTTCAAAAGATAAGTCATCTAATACGGTTTACTCTTCTCAATTCTCATTTACAACAAAATCGCCTATTATCACCGGAGACACTACTTCTCCAACCATACACTCAATAGTTGCAGTAGTTAGTACTTCTACCGCAAATATAGGTTGGCAAACAAATGAGCCAAGTACCTCAAAAGTTTACTACTCACCAAATCCAAACCAATCAGCTTCATCAACTAACTTTGTAGAAAACACTTCACTAAGTACAGTACACTTATTACAGCTCACCAATCTATCAACAAGTTCAAAATACTACATAGTAGTTGAATCCAAAGATGCAGCAAACAATGTACAGAGATCAAACGAATTCTCAATCACAACTTCAAACTAACAATCAATCTCTAATAACCAAAAAATCCCATCCGTTAAAAACGGAGGGATTTTTTGGTTTTCAGATTACAAATATGTGATCTGTTTAGGAGAGATGCTTGGAGACAAGTTTTGTCATTTCAAACATAGTGACTGTACCTTTGCCGCCAAAAACCACTTTCAATTTTTCATCAGCATTGATATTCCTCTTGTTTGTAGCGTCTTGCAGGCCATGCTTCTTTATATAAACCCACAACTTTTTAACTACTTCAGATCGAGGCATTGGACCGCTACCCACTACTGCTTCGAGCTCTGGGCTCAGTTGAAGCGGCTTCATGAATGCCGAATTTGCTTTAGCCATATTACTACGACGTTATTTATAAAGACCTCTCCACTATACCATAAAACCTATTTATGTGTGAATAGTTAGTATTCAACAGTTATGGGGAAAGAAATGGATGCGTCATTTTCTGGTAATCCTGAAGGATTGTCTTTGTGTAAAATTAAAGTGCCAGGTCCTATATAATCTTGTGGAATTGTTAGGTCTGCTTTGAATGGCACGAACTCTCTTGTCATCCAATCACCTTGAGATTGTGCTACACCGACTGCCAAACTTTTCCCATTTTGGTCCAAAAACTGTACCGGGAAGGAAGCTTCGAAATACCAATAGCCTCGTGCTTTACCTATGACTGAAAAAGTTTTTCCTGTCACTGCTCCAGGGTAAGGCAGCTCTACCTGTATATCATTTGCTGTAGCATTATCATATTTTGGCTGAATTATAACTTCCTCAACATAAACTCTGCCGTCAGGCAGTACACACCTTCTTGGACTTATTTCTTGGATTGGATATTGAGCTTTCTCACACTCTGCAAAAGAAGTGATCAACGAAAGATTTTGTGTTTTTTTGGAACTCCAAAACCATATTCCAAATATGACAATCACAAGCAAAAATATCAGAAATATTATTTTTTTCATAATTAGAATTGTAACACGTTAAAGATGCCTTTACTGATCAACGAAATGGTGCCAGAAGGCACCATTTCTATTTGTTATTTACTTAACCTTATTGAAGTGGCGACCTTCCCTGTATAACTCTAACCAAAAACATCACTATTGCGGCCACCAACAAAATATGGATAAACCAACCAATAGTGTAACCTGTGGCTACTCCTATCACCCACAAAATAAGTAGGATTGTTGCAATTGTTGTTAACATACTGATTAAGTTAACGGGTATTTGGGTTTTAACCCACTACCTTATAATAACTTTTCTACTCTGAAGCAGGCATGAACCGTAACTACCTCACATCAAAGTACAGAGCATAATTGACCAAACCTGCGCTTGTAATTGCCTGAGCAGAAGGTTCGACTGCGGTTAACGTAATAGTATTTGAACCATAACTTACAGGCTCATTTAAAGTAAAAGTTTGGGTCATATTACCATTAATACCTGATACTTGGGCCATAACCCTTACTGTACCCGCTTGTATACATTCAACATCTTGAGGACACCTGCTATCTTCCAATATTTGGATTGGAGTTATAGAGACACCTGAAGATGAGAAAAGTTGCCCTATAGCTACGCTTGAACCAGTACCGACACTTTGTGTTGTTGTGCCAGCGCCCATTTCATTGCCACCACTACCATTAGAAGTAGTGGTTGGAGCACCAACCTCATTTCCGTTATTTGAAATTGGGACCATGTCCCCATCTCGTGTCCAAAAATATATGAGCAATATTATGCCCATAATAGCTATTATGACTATACTCCAATTTGAATTTTTACTTTCCATAATTCAATAGTATTAAGTTTTTTAATGATAATTATTAAACATTAATTCTAATTAACAGGCATGAAGGTAAAGTGATGATGAGGTATTTAAAATTTAATAGAGTTCATGAAATTTTATAACATTATTTTCCAGTCTATCTTTTTCTCGTTCATGATTAAGTCTTAATAGTATTGCGTAACACGCTATTCACAATTGCTTCATGTTAATTTTACATATAGATTTTTGATATGAACACTCATACATCAATAGTATTATTAAGAGTCTTTATTATTATATTTTTTATCGTCCCAGTATTCACCTTTGCAACCGATGCTAGACTAGTTACTTCACCATATCTTTATAATTTCAATAGTCCTGATTCAAGACTGATCGAAGCAATGAACGACACTACAAGTACAAGCCCATACTGGTGGCTCAACTCTGGTGGATATATGAATATCAAAGATGGAAAAGGTAGCACCGTGATAGGTAACCTCGATCAAGCTGACAAATGGCGTTTACTTTACTCACAAAACAATCCTGAAGATACAGATAATGGCTTTCATCCTCAAAACATTTTTCGCTTACTTACCAGGTCAAAGTGGCAAAATGCAAGAGAAGAAGCTTATTTTTCCATTAAAACAAGTAACCTTAGTAAAAGCCAAAACAGAAATCAATCTAATGGTATTTTACTATTCAGCCGCTATCAAAATAGCAACAACCTTTATTATGCAGGCGTGAGAGTTGATGGTTCTGCAATAATAAAAAAGAAAGTCGATGGAAAATATTTTACACTAGCTGAGATTAAAAGTTATTTCCCAGGAAAGTACGATCATACAACAAATCCAAACCTCCTACCTAAAGATAAGTGGATTGGACTAAGATTAGAAACAATAAACACTGCCAATCAATCGGTAGAAATCAGACTGTATACAGACGTTGGGTGGACTGGCAAATGGACCCTAGCAGCAAAAGCAACAGATAATAATTCCAGTTTTGGCAGATCACTATTAGACGCGGGGTCAGGTGGCATACGCACCGACTTTATGGATGTAGAATTTGATAATTTTAGATTTTCAAATTTATAGACCCATCGCTTCATCGTTTGGGTCAGAGTCCTCTTGAGTTGAAGTGCTATTACTTACACATGCAGCAAACTCACATGATGGCGGTACTCTACCAACATACGAACCATCTGGGCATTGCATTGCATCGAGTGTACAAAAAACCACAGGTTCGGGTTTGTCTGATATATCATCTCTCACAAGAAAATAGAACCCTATGGCCATCAAAGCTAAAATTATAACTACTATAAGTAGACCTCTCATAATAGCTTAGGATATATTTTATTAAGATTCATTTATGTTCATTTTGAGCATGCCTTTTACCCTATCCCACTCATCGGGATGCTCGCTTTTAATATGCAGAGTAGCAGCATTTACTACATCACTATTGGTTTCCCCTTCTGCAATGAAATCACAATCAATACCTAAATCTTTATCGCTAATTGTTTTCATTTTTTATTATCAGTTATTTGTAATGTAACGATAAAATTTTAGCCTTATACCAATGAAAACAGAGTGAAAATATAGTTCATGTATGATTCACCATAACTTTTCTAATATGAAGTAAGAACTTTGCACGTTACACATCGCAAGCTCGTGGAGAATATTGTGAACCTAAACCACACACTAACGCTCTCTCTCTTCTACTGTTTGTTTATCGGTGCAACTACAATGTCAGCCGCAACAAACAAAATCAAAAACTTTTCCTACGAACAGGCTGGGCCCACTGTTGCCTACGCACAAGATTGGCTACCATTTTATGGTGGCTACGAGCGAGTCGCCACGCCGACTGCTTGGGATCAAGCTTACGTTATCAAAGTGACGAAAAGCCTATCTGGAATTTCAGGTGCGATTCAGAAAACCGTGCTAAACCAATTAGTACCCAAACCCGTCCTTATAACTGCAAGGGTTAAAGGCGATGCGGTCGAAAATGTTTCTTCAGACGTTTATGGAGCATCTCTCTACTGTAGGGTACGCTTCAAAAGTGGCAAACTAAACTACTGCCCCACAACTGCAAAAACCAAAAATGTTGGGACGTTCGATTGGCGTTACATTGGAATCAACACAGCAACCATGCAAAATGGAAACGAACCGATCGAGTGGATAGAGACCATTCTCACCTTTGGACAAATCTCTGGTACTGCTTGGTTTGATGATGTGCATCTAGCTGAATACAACCCTTTGAGTTCTGGCCTTGTCACCATTATGGCAGACGATGGCTACAAAGAACATCTCACCACACTCGGTCCTTTGATGAAAAGTAGAGGACTCAAAGGAACTTTGGCTATAGTGTGGAAATACCTTTTAAGCGGAAGTGCGGAGTACATGAATAAATCAGAATTGATGGCCGCGACCGCGTCGGGATGGGAAATCTCTTCTCACACTGTGAACCACCTCGACCTTTCAACGCTCACTCCCGCACTATGCGAAGACGAGATGTATTGGTCAAAAAGACGCTTTGCCGAAATGGGTATTCTGGTTGAATCGCTGAGTCTTCCATTTGGTGGATACAATGCAAATGTTCTCGGCTTAAATAGCGAGAAAGCTTACTATAAATCGGTACGGAAAGTTGAAAGAGGAATGAATCCGAACGGCTCTTTCCCCTACGACATCAAGGTTCAGGAGATCAACAGGACCACCAGTCTTCAAGAGGTGTACAGGTGGATAAACCTTGCCGAACAAAGTAAGTCTTGGCTTGTAATCGTGTTCCACAAAATCAGGCAAAGTTGCAGTGACAATTATTGCACTTCGCCCGCAATCACCGAAAGTGTCTTGGATGAAATAACGAATTCTGGACTCCAATCTGTAACTTATAACCAAGGTTTTTTGATGGTAAAGCCTTAGACCATTCAAAGCTGCGCCATCCATGCTGTGTCTCCCACTGGAAGGCGCAGCATTTTTTAAATTACCGATTTGAGCATATTATTTGCAATTGAACATTTTGATCCTCAATTGTACCGGAGAGTACATCATTGTATTCAAAACATTCATATCCATCTGGTAAAGTTATAAATGTGATAGCGTACGAATCCCCCGTTTGAAGTTGTGCATCAAAAGTAAAACTCCCATCAGCATCAATACTTAGATCATTTGCTCCATTAAGTTGCATGGCCACCGTCAAACCATTTTCTGATATTTCAAAAGTGCCACCCACAGTGTAAGTCGCCGGTGCCGCTTCAGGAGTCGACACTGGTGGTGGAGAAGATCTTTTACCAGCAGGACGAAATATTGACACTGGCGCAACTCCCACAACATTTACAGTAGATTGAGGCGGTTGAGACAAATTTTTGAACTTAGTTTGTACCCCATTAAGTATATTTACTGCAAACTGAGTGTCGATCTGCGCACCAACTGACTCTACTTGAAGTATCAATGATTTAAGTTTTGTTAATAGAGAAAATAATTCGGAAACGTGATTAGCATTTGGAGTGACAGTTTGAGCTCTTACCGAAAACGGTTGAATTGCCAATACCAATGAAAAAATTAAAAATCCGGACAAAATTATATTTTTTTTATTTTTTATAGATATAACCATTATTTTGCATTTTAACACCAGTTCAAAATGATTCTACATACGCTGTGGAAAACCTTCTTCATCTTAGCTTCAAACAAAATCTATAGAATTAGATTAAATGGAAAGCGTAGCAAAATCAGATATATTTTTTATGATCGCAAGCATTGCATCAATATGTTTATCACTGCTTGCTGCAGTATTTTTACTATACGCGATAAGGATAGCAAAAGTAATAAATATATTCGTTATGGATGCTGAGTCACGTTATAAATTCATCATTAGCGTAGTAAAAGTTTTAATTAAAAGGTTTATAAAATAACAAAAAAACAATGTCGGAATCACATAAATCATCTTTCGGTGCATTCATGTCAGGAGCAGTCGTTGCTCTTGCTCTAGCAAGCTATTTTTTATTTGGTTCCAACCAAGCAAAGAGAAATCGGGATGCTGTAGAATCATGGTCAGAAAATATGCGCCGGGATGTATTGGATAAGGTAAGACGTATTAAAAAACTATCTAAAGATGAATATTATAAAATAGTTGATTCAATTTCTGAAAAATATCAAAAAATTAAAGATTCTGGGAAAGAGGAGGTTGATGATTTGCGCAAAGAGCTACATGACAGATGGGATGAAATAGAAAAGGAAGTTAAAGATGGAACACGAGACCGACACTAAACTACTTAATAATTTACAATCTGATGAGAGGTAATAAATTCTGGTATAATGTCTTAATTATAATAATAGAATCATCAGAACATATATGAATAAAATTATTAACTCAAATTATAGTTCGATCATTTTAAGAGTTGGCATTGCTTTCGTATTTATTTGGTTTGGATATGAGAGCTTTTCAAATCCGTCGGCATTTTCAAGACTGGTACCAGCCTTTACTGAAAGCCTAGCGTCTGCTGAAACTCTAGTAAAAATACACGGGGTAGTAGAAATGATTTTGGGGTTGTTGCTTTTGATAGGTATTAAAGTACGCATCGTATCCTCAATACTGTTTTTGATCTTATGCTCAACAATTATTTTGTTACCTTATGGCCCAAACATGATAAGAGATGTTGGTCTTGCAGCAGCCCTACTTTCAATGGCAGTTAAACCTAAAGCTCCGCAACTATCCTAGATTTATATTCCGCCAAGGTAAGAAATTAATGCAGTGACTCCTGCAAGATTCTTTTCCCATTCAATTGTGTTATGAGTTTTAAGTTCTACTGTAATTGCGGGAATATTTATTGAGGCCAACCAACCCTCTGCATCACCACTTACGGGGTATGCATCAAAAGTTTTTACCGCAGGATAGCCTGCGGCTTTTGAATATACTTCCATTATTGATAGAGTTCCTGGCAATATTCCCTTTTCACACTCAGAGGCATAGACTGCATTGGCCTGACTGTGCCAAAATACTACAGCTTCAGGTTTGAAATCGACAACAAATTCTCTAATTGCTTGTGATTCAGGTTCGGAAAATGCTGCAGTCCCAGCACTTACCTCCTTAGAACGCCAAGTACTTTTGGGCTTCCATTTACAATCAAAGTTTCGGTTTAGATCCACCCCCCTTGCATTAAATCTGCCGTAGCCCGGCTCTGTACTTGTTGATTCGGCAATATCAGACATAGCAAACTCACCGTTTTTTTTAGTTATTTTATATGTTCCATCAGGATTAGCATCAGGAACTATTGCGATCGAAATGTTTTTTGGAAGAGTTTGATTTGCAAAGTGATCTAGCATCTTATATGCAAGAAGCGAACTATTCCACTCATAGCCACCGTGCACCCCACCAACAAACAATATGTGCTTATCTCCATTCCCTATCATGTATGCTTTTATAGGACGGCCTTCTACTGAAGATCCGATTACCTTTTCGGTCATACGTGGTACTTCAATAACAACAGGCGGTTCTTTTTTTGAAAAATGAAAATAAGTAAAAAACGCCACTAGCACAAACAGTGCCGCAACTAATAATTTAGCAATACTACTCATTTGCTATAATGCTCAATGAGCGCGTTCAAGCCGTTCTTGTTTTTATCAAATTCAGTATCTGTATGATTAGTTAGTAAGACACTTATAGCTGGAATATTGTTCTTAGCGAGCCAATTTGGCATATCTCCTGAAGTCTCATAGTAATCAAATTTCTGGAATGCTGGATACCCTGAAGCTTTTGCATACATATTTGTGATCGCGCCAGTTTCTGTTGATACCGACATACCACAACTTGATGCATATACTCCACCAGCTGAACTAAACAGTGCTATTACAGCCTTAGGTTTGTGCACCTCAATATATTGTTTTAGGGCTTGTGATTCTGGCTCAGAAAATACACTGGAGCCACCGCTAACATTTTTGTTTTGCCATTTTCCGGTGGCTTTCCAATCACAGTCAAAATTTCGATTTATATCAACATTGTTTGCATTGAATCGTCCGGCAACGAGCGTCTCAGCCGATGTAGAAACATCGTTTAGAGAAAAACTTCCTACACGCCCCACAACTCGTTCCAATCCATCAGGGTTTAATACTGGGACGATTGTAACTTTTACACTCTTTGGTATGGAAGATTCGTTGGTTTTCAAATAATCAGACAACTGATAAGCCAACAAAGAGGTGTTCCAAGAATATCCTCCATGTATACCACCTACTACTAAAATTTCATTCGAACCATTTCCGTAGTGGACGACACCAATATCTTTACCTCCAGCACTCTTGCCGATAGTATTAGAATCTGAAACAGTTTGTTCTACTTGAGGTGTACTGGTTGAAACCCCAGTATTTACATTAGGTACCACATCTTGCCCTGACTTTTTAATAAAATAGAATCCCCCACCAATAATGGCAAGGACTACCAACATTATTATTATGGTTTTCATACCTATATTTTAACATATTTAACCTTATTTAATGAGTTGACAAAGGAATATATGTAGAACCTATTTTACCCTTAGATAATCCGATTCATCTGCACACGGAACAATTTGCCCTTGCTCATTTACTGTACCCCGCACCGAAACAGTCTCGCCTTGGCGAATATTAAAAGCATCAGCAATATTTTTACTTGCTGCACAAAGATTGATTCCAAACGAAGGCACCGCTATAACTTGCTGATTACCATTACTTGAAATAGTGACTAGTACTGGGCCATCTGATGCTACTGAAGTGGTGTCTACTGAGACAACTTCCCCTTCTCGCTTCGCACTCTCCCCCGCCTCCAACTCCCCGTCCGGCCAAAACTGGTAAATCACAAAAATTATAATAGCTATTCCAACTATCCATATTAAAGTTTTCATATTTTAATTATACCAAATTGACACTTTTAGACTGAAATTATCGGATATAAAAACAAGCAAAATTGACCCTGTTTATAATTCATGGAACACTTCAGAAAAGGGAGTAAAATATAATCATTAAAAATAGTTCAACAACATGATGAATTTTGGAAACGGTTGGGGGATGAGTCTTGGATTTCTATCAGGACTTTTCTTCCCTATTTTGATTTGGTCACTTTTTTGGAAGGGATTGGCACTTTGGCACGCATCTAGGCGTGGAGAGGAGTGGTGGTTTATTATACTTCTTATAGTAAACACAATGGGAATTTTGGAGATAATTTACCTATTCGCAGTTCTTAAGATTAAACCGCACGAATTATTCAAAAAATAGAAAATAGTATTTTTGTATTTCCTATTTTTGGGTTATCCAAAGGAGTAAAACGAACCGATTACCTATGAGGGCAGCCAGACCAACAACAAGGTCGACGCTTTCCACTTCCAAGTTCTTCGACTACCCTCTTTACATGCTCCTTCCTTGTTTCCAATTTCTTTACAGAAATAGTCCAACAAATCCATTCATTACGAGCAAGAGGTGTTATATCTTCCCAAGTTTTTAGAGCTTTTGATGAGGTTATAATCGCATCCCGTAAGTCCTGGGGCACTTTATGAACTACTCCATTTGCGATCATTCTTATAGATTAACTTCAGCTTTAAAGCCTCCCACAACCATCCTTTTCATATCAAAAGGCATGTCTTTCATATTATTTTGACCTGGATTCATAGCTGGGTCTTTCATTACTTTTTTGTTTACACTGTCTCTATGCTTGCGAGATTTGTAAGTAATAAAAGAAAACCACACAGTCTCATTTTCTTTGAGCTTTGCTATTTTTGGAAAGGTTAAAACCTTCCCCTCTCCCATACTAGGATTCAAATCGTCACCTATACACTCCATATAATCAAGTGCACCATGTTTTTTCCAAACTTTGCCAGCATCTTTTGCTATTTTTTTATAAGCTGCTACTTTATCTTTTGGTACTACCATCACAAACCCATCTACATAATTTCCTCCTTTTGCCATATTTTTTTAATTATCTATAAGACTTATATTATACACAATTATAAACAGTCTAAGCCCCCTCTCTAAAAGCTGGATAAATTAAATTTGAGGTTCGAAATTACTTAAATAAAAATTCCACAGAGCTTTCATTGAATTTCGAGTAATAGTTTCCACTACAAGATCTTTTGGCACCCACACAAAATCTGCAATACTCTGTTCTTCTTCGGAAACAGGATCTTTTTTTAAATCAGAGAGCTGTGCAAAAATTAAGTGATAGTGGGCCAACCTATTAACATTCTTCACTGGGTGAAAAAATAAAGTATGAGTAGTAAAATTTAAAGGTATAATTTTTGAAACATTTTTAAAACCAGCTTCCTCATGAATTTCTTTTTTCACAGCATCTTCTAGTGTATCTCCGTCTTCAATTCCACCTGATAAAAATCCATTCCAAACAGCACTCTTCCACTTTGCCATAAGATACAATTCTTCATTTGGATGCTTTATTATCACTACAAACGTATCTCGTTCAATTATAGGTAAATCTGGTCTGTAGGCATCGTTGACACCATCAAGATTGATTTCAATATCAGGATAAAGTTTTTTTATTTCCTCAATATTTTCCATACCCCCATTCTACCAAATTTTGGGGATTGAAACGTCAAGTCAAATTGTTTATCAAGCATTTTATGTTATCTTAATTTAAGAAAGCATATTGGTGATAAGCAACTACCCGGTGCGAAACGTTGCTTCCCGCCTAATGGTGGCGATGCCAGTGCTGGTAAGCTCCCAGTGCACTTTAGGGAGATACGGGTTCTAGACCCAAAACCACAAATACTCGAATGAGAAATCATTTGAGAGTCCAGTCTATGTGTGTAAAAACGACGCCGCCCGCCGAGGTTCATAATATTGCAGGAGCAATTTGATATATAGAATTTTAAATATTATAGTATTTAACAGGAGAGTCCTGTGGTAAAAAGAAAACCTACCTCACAAGACCCGGATGACCCTCCGGGCCTTGATAGTGAGTTGCTCAGTCTTCGAAAGAAGATGCCGCGTAGAATACGCGACTCAATAACAACATACCCTCTTCACCTTACCGATAGAGGTAAAATAACCCTCGACGATATCGAAAGAGCGTCATCAGACGACGAATGAAGTGTTTTTCCAAAAATTGGACCGCCTCCTAATCAGAGTCGGTCATATTTTTTGTAAGAGAAAAGGCTGGTCCAATGACCAGCCTTTTTTGGAGTTACTTCTGATGTGCAATACCTGCGAGTTGTTTGATGAACAAATCTCCGCCCGCTTGCTTTACAGCCTCTAGATCCACCTCGATCACATCATTGAAATGAATCCCAACCCTTTTACCATTCACCTCAACAACGAATGGTGGGTCCCAGCTTTCTGGGATATTTGTCTGATCACGAATTTCTACACGAATGCCGCGTCCATCACCTAACCTGGAAGCGAGTGATCCACTACTTTGCTCGGGCATTAATTCAAAACGAGTTCGAGTTTCAGTCATAATTACCTCTGACAATTAAATAACATTAGTAATTTAAAATATCAAGCGAGCTAGTCACTTCCCTTTTTTAGTCTGCGTATGAGACCTTGATTATACTGACCTTTTTGATATTGAATTCATACTTTGTAATTATATCAATTTTTGGGGATTAAAAATGATAGGTTGGAGCACTCATTTTTTCCGTGCTATAACGTGAAATATGTGTGCATTCATATCCCCTTTTAATCTTTCTTCCTCCTCAAATGACAAAATCTCAAGATCATTTAAAAGCTCTGCCACTTGCTCCCTTGTATGAAAAGTTCTATTTGTGTTGTTCTTTCTTTGGTCGCGATTTCCAAAAAATTGACCGCAGAAAATACCGCCTGATTTAAGAGACAATTTTATTTTGGAAAAAATATCACCAAAATTATTCTCTATAAAAGGTAAAGAAAACATGGCTACTGCAAGATCATATTCTTCTTTCGGGAAATCAAATTTATCAAATGATACTGTGATTGGGTGGAGTTTTGGAGAATCTATACGGTTGGCTTCTTCTTCTACAAGTGGACTCTGATCAATAACAGTAACATCAAAACCTTTTTCGAGCAGATACCGCGACTCATTAAGAGCACCAGCACCAAGATCAATTGCCCTGCCTGCTTTTTGCACAAACTCCAATGCTTTTAAAAGTAGTGGGTGTGGAGGGTTTCCCGCAGTTCCCTTGTAGTATTCTGACCAATCAATATTTGTCATGTAAGTTACTTAAATAAATTAACGAGAACACCATTATTCTCAAAATCCAAACTTATCTGGATTTTACTGAGATGTTTAGATGAAGTCGAAGCTGCTATTTCAAATATGCAAGCCACTTGTCTGCGATAGCTTTAGTAGGATCAATACCTTCACTTTCTGCAAACAGAAGAAGATAAGAAAACATGTCGGCAAATTCATTTGAAAGCATTTCTTTTATTTCTTCTTTTGTCTTTCCTTTTTGGCGTCCCCTGTCGGTAAGCATGAGGTATGTTTGCAAACATTCTCCCCACTCTTCGGTTATTTTAAAAGGCAAATAATCCCTATCCATTTTTACATCTGGGAAATCTTTTTTATATTTCTCCATCACCTTTTTTACTTTTTCGGTGATTTCTTTAAATTCGCCTTTTTCCATGAAATTAATTTAACACTTTTGATTCAAATTTACGAACTGGCCGCACCTCATTATTTCATATTCAGTATCACCATCGGGGACAACTTGACCTTCCATAGTTTTAGTGAAAGAGGAAGTTGGAACTGTTATTTCTTAACAGATTCGGTAAAAGTTAATTTTGAGTAGTCTTTATCATTGATACCCTTGAGTGCATAAATTTGAGTTGTTGAAAATTTTTTCATGTCAGCCTTATTTAAATTAAGCCACCCGATTGCCTTATCGATATCCTCCCAATTATCCGCTTCTATTTCTAAATAAGGGTCAAGAAGTGGCCATTCATCGATATCAAATTCAATCCCCTCTTTTTCGTATCTTGTACGTTTATTTTCAAAATAAAATTTATTTGCAAGCCCTAATTCATATAAAAAATTTGCAGTCTCTCCAAAATCACTTACAGAAAACTCAATTTCTTTCATTCCTAAATCGTTTCCAGAGTTTCCCTGCATCCCAAGACGCTGTTTGAATGAAAGAGTAATTTTATCTCCTTCATCACGAAGTCTTATCCATGCACCTTGTTTATCAAGTCTCAAATCCGGATAATCAAAAACTTGTCGTTTATATAAATAATCTCCAACTTTTTTAGCTCCTATTTCAATAAGCCTACTTTCTAAAGCCTTCTTATCGATTTCTAGAAATTTTACTTCTATTTCTTCCATGAAATTAATTTAACACTTTTGATTCAAATTTACGAACTATC
>CAYVXT010000052.1:0-19705 GCA_964455485.1 uncultured Candidatus Saccharibacteria bacterium | reverse complement strand
TGCCCTTGCCTATAAGTTCTTTGTAGATCTCATATTCTCTACTATATAAAGTAACGGAATTTCTCGAATGAAATTCCTCTGCGATTTTGTTGTATGCATCTACAGTGGATTTATCTGCCATAAAAATAAAAAGCCTATTTGACCCGTCTTGGTCGCAAGAACGGTGTCCAGACTGGCTGCCGGACTTGGAATCGAACCAAGATACACAGCTTCAAAGGCTGTTGTCCTACCTTTAGACGATCCGGCAATAACGGGCAAATATTAACACACTTTTATTCTTTTTGCTTGGTCTTTTTCCATATCTTGTATTACAAAAATAATGTCCTATAAATTTTAATTATAGCGATACGGGTAGGTAGAAATATAGCCCAAATAGGCCATAAGTATGCTATTATTTCCCGCATGCAACTACTTTTCGATGAAGTAAAAAAATACAAATGGCTTTTAGCTTTGGCACTTTTCTTGGCGACATTGAACCAAGTTTTTAGTTTACTGGGTCCACAAATATTTAGAATATTGATAGACAATTATGCTTCAAAAGTTGGCGAAATAAGCCGAGATGAGTTTATGCAAGGAGTGCTCATGTTTATTTTGCTCTCTATGGGGGCAGCTTTAGCATCGCGTATTGCAAAAGCTTTTCAAGATTATTATGTAAATGTGATAGTACAAAGGTCTGGAACAAACCTTTATGCAAAAAGTGTTTCTCATGCATTTTCCCTCCCCTACTCCCGATTTGAAGACCAGCGCAGCGGCGAGCTTTTGGGTAAATTGCAAAAAGCTCGCACAGATTCGCAAACACTTATAAGCAATTTCATAAACATATTTTTCTTTTCACTTGTGGGAATTGTTTTCGTAGTCACCTACGCTACCATGATGCACCCACTTATCGGACTCATGTTTTCCCTACTGGTTCCGATAATAGGTGGGGCAATATTTTTCTTAAGTAGAAAAATAAAAGAGGCTCAGCAGATGATCGTCAAAGCTACTACCGATTTGTCCGGCTCAACTACCGAAACTTTGCGCAATGTAGAGTTGGTCAAAAGCCTTGGACTTGAAGACCAAGAAGTTAATCGTCTAAACACAGTCAATCAGAAAATTTTAGGTCTTGAGATAAACAAAGTAAAAATGGTACGCAGACTCGACTTTATACAAGGCACACTCCTCAACACACTCTCCTCCTTTATTATGTTCAGTTTGTTCATGTTTATTTGGCAGGGCACGATAACCCTAGGCTCATACATGACTCTATGGATTTACACTTTCTTTATTTTTGAACCATTGCGACTCTTAGGGCAAGTGGCTACAAGCTACCAAGAAGCTCGGGCGAGCCTTGGTCAACTTGGAGAAGTTTTGCAAGAAAAACCGCAAGAGATACCGAAAGATGCTGTAGCTGTAGATAAGATAGAAAAAATCGAATACAAAGATGTATCACTCTCTTACGTAGGGTCAGAAAAAGTAGCTCTAGCAGATATAAATATAAAAATAGAACAGGGCGAGACCATCGCATTTGTTGGACCATCTGGATCTGGGAAAAGCAGTATGATCAAACTCCTTTTGGGTCTTTATGAGCCAACAAGCGGAGAAATACAGTTTAACGATACACCACTTAAAAAAATTAATGTTAATAAATTAAGACAAAGAGTTGGCTTCGTTGCTCAAGAAACACAACTTTTTGCAGGGACTATTAAAGAAAATTTGATTTTCGTAAAACCTGATGCTACCGATCAGGAATGTATTTCAGCTCTCAGGCTTGCTCAAGCAAATAGTATTTTAGAGCGTACAAACGAAGGGTTGAACACAAAAATTGGCGAGGGTGGTTTGAAATTATCGGGTGGTGAAAAGCAAAGGCTCGCCATAGCCCGAGCTCTTTTGCGAGACCCTGACCTTATGGTATTTGATGAGGCTACATCAAGCCTCGACTCCATCACCGAATCTGCAATAACAGACACGGTCAAAGATCTAAAAAAAATAAAACCTGAGCTTATAAGAATATTGGTAGCTCACCGCCTCTCTACTATTTCACATGCCGATCGGATATATGTGTTTGAACAAGGTAAAATTATCGAGCAAGGTAATCATCATGAGTTAGTTGAACAAAGAGGTTTGTACTATGCTCTTTGGAGAGAGCAGGTAGCAGAAAAAAATAATTAATAAAAAATATGTTTTTAAATAAATTTTGGCAGTGGTATGAAAGGAATTATACGTTAAATGTTGGTGTAGCAGCTGGACTTTTTTTGCTGCAAATTTTTCATTTGCTTTGGCTTTTAGCTGAAGTCATCTGGGCAAAAGTGTTTGGCTCGCCTCTGTTTTCACTTCACGATGCACCTAAAGCATTTATAATTTTGATTGATTATACTGAAATACCAGCTATTCTCACCACTTCTGCAGTTTATTTAAACGAAATACGAAAGTCGTTTAATTGGAAGTCTCTAATGTACTTTTTGTTTATAAACTCACAATGGCTGCACCTATTTTGGATAACAGACGAGTTTGTAATTGATGCTTTTGTACACGATGCTCCCCTACTTTTGCCTGCATGGCTTGCTTGGATTGCAATACTGATCGACTACCTCGAGCTGCCTGTGATTTATGACACACTAAAGCGATTTGCTCAGTCACTCAAACAAAACAAACTCGAAGTCGCCCTATCAGAGCTAAAGGAGGGGTAGAGCCGCCCGAACGGATCCTCCTGGCGGAGGGGAGATCTAGACGAAATCCGGGTAAGGTTACTGACACGCCTCTACTATAGCGAGTTCTATTGGCAACTCTGGTATTGAAGCATGAGCTTGACGAGCATCAGCATCAAGAAAAGCGAGCAAAGTTTTGGAATTCAAACTTTTAGCAGTTTTAGCTAGCTCTGCTAATTTTTCATATTCTTCCTCTCCAGTTTCATCTACCACCATATTTTTTAAATCCTTAGCAAAGCGCAAAAGAAGCAAAAACCTCATAGATCTCAAAACCATTTTCAAAAAAACTTGCATGTCAGTATTTGCCTCTGACGCATTTTTCACAGCAATCAATCCTTTTTCAGCATTTTGCTCGGCTATTGATTCCAAAATTTTCAAAACATACTCCTCTTTTGGAGCACCGAGCACTTCTTCGACTTCTTTGTGGCTAAGTTTGTTACTTGAGCCCCCGGAATCTTTGTCAGAGGAGGATCCACCACTAGAATGAATAACTTTTTGCAATATAGAAAGAGCGTCTCTAAATGAACCGTCAGCTAAAGTAGCAATAAGCGAAGCAGACTTTTTTTCTATTGAATATTCTTCAGCTTTAGCAACTTTTATAATTGATTCACTAAGTGCGCTATGGGTTGGTTTTTTGAAGGTAAACCTTTCACAGCGCGAGACTACTGTGTCAGGCAGTTTATGCTCCTCAGTAGTCGCCATTATAAATATCACGTGCTCGGGCGGCTCTTCAAGAGTTTTCAAAAATGCATTCCATGCTTCTTTTGTAAGCATATGGACTTCGTCCACAATATAAACTTTATATCTCGAAGAGTATGGGTAGGTATGTACAGCATCGCGGATAGCTCGTATTTCATCAATACCTCTATTTGAAGCAGCGTCTATTTCATAAGTGTCTTCAGGGGACACTTCCAAAGCTCTTGCAAAAATCCGCGCAATTGAAGTTTTGCCTGTGCCACGACTTCCTGAAAAAAGATAAGCATGTGAGACCTTTCCGTTTTTAGCTTCATTTTGAAGCACCGAAACTATATGCTCCTGCCCTACCACCTCATCCCAATCATGAGGGCGATACTTTCTATATAAAGCTATGTGCATAATCTGGATTATACCAAACGTAAAAATTAATGCGAAAAGTATAAAATATACTTATTTTACTTTGCATTTTGCAATTTAAGTTTTACAATTACCTCATGCCTTTCAATCATGACAAAATACGAGTTGGGGTACTGCGTGGCGGTCCAAGCCCTGAGTACGAAGTTTCGCTCAAATCGGGAGCAAATGTAATTTTGAATTTGCCGGAAGAATATGAACCAATCGATATTTTCATTTCTAAAGAAGGAGTTTGGCATGAACGTGGGTTAGAAAAAAATCCTGCAAAAATTTTGCATAGAGTTGATGTAGTTTTGAATGCCTTACACGGCTCTTATGGAGAAGATGGAGAGGTCCAAAAAATTCTTGAGAGTTTCCATGTGCCTTATACAGGGCCAAGACCTTTGCCTGCTGGACTTTCGATGAATAAAGCTTTATCAAAGAGAATTTTTCAAGAGAATGGTCTTAAAACTCCACCTTCCGTACACATTGCATTCGACGGTTTAACTGTTCAAAAAATAAAAGATGTTTATCACTCTCTTCCAGGGCCTTACATTGTAAAACCATCTTCAAGCGGATCTTCCCTTGGAGTATATGTAGCACATTCATACCCTGAACTTGAAGAAGCGGTAGTAGCTGCATCTGGCTTGGGACCCATGGTTATAATTGAAGAAAAAATTTCTGGAAAAGAAGCTACATGCGGAGTTATTGATGATTTCCGCGGTCAAGAATTTTACCCATTATTGCCTGTTGAAATAAGGCATAAAGGTGAATTTTTTGACTACAATACTAAATATGGAGATGCAGAAGAAATTTGCCCTGGCAATTTTTCTGAAGCTGAGAGCAAGGCTATCCAACAAGCTGCTATAACAGCCCATAATGCACTCGAATTAAGCCATTACTCACGATCAGATTTTATTATCCACCCTAAACGCGGCATTTACATTTTAGAAACAAATTCACTACCGGGACTTACAGACAAATCATTAATACCAAAATCTTTGAACGCAGTTGGGTCAAACATAAAAGAATTTTTGCATCACATTTTGCAAAAAGCATTGGGCCGCTAATAATAAATTTTTAAAAGTTTTAGCCGGGCACTCTACAGTGCCCGGCTAACCAAAGACTTATTCGAGGATTTGTGAATGTCTCCTTCTCTCCCTGGGATTCTTCACACATCGCTTCCGAGCCGTTTGACACAGTCGCTCGATAGTCTTTGCGTCAGGGTCGTTAGGGCGAAGTTTCAAGAAAGTACGCCAAAATTTGAATGCCTGAAACATGTTGCCCTTTTTCCAATACAGGCTTCCAAGGTTGCAGGATGCTTGGACATAGCCCGGATCTATTGCAAGCACCGTCTGGTACTCTCGGATTGCATCGTCCAGCCGTCCAAAATCTTCATACCGCATAGCCATATAAAAATGGCGTTGAGGATCGAGATCCTTAACCTCATAGTCAGCGCTATGAGCTCTTGGTACCACAAAAAGTGCACTCACAAGGTCCCTCCTACCCAGAATATATCAAGCAAAATTGTTTATGTAAAATAACTAGTGGGAATATTTAAAAGGATTACTTCGACTTAAACTCATAAACACCATTCCAGTTTTGTGGAGGATTATTTTCCATATTTTTACATCTTTCAAGAAATACGCGACTCGGGCCATCTTCACCAAGAGCCAATGCATTTTCAAAATGCATTGCCGCATTCTTGAAGTCTGTTTTCATATAAAGCTCTCTGCCTTTTGTAAACTCATTCAAAATATTTGAAAAATTATCATCAATATCTTTTGTCACCAACTCAAATATTAGTTTGGGTTCCTTTTTACCTTTCACCGTCACAAGATCGAGCTCTCTCAAAACAAAACTTTCATCTTTGCCAATTTCATTTTTCGTTGACTCACTTATCAAACACTCTGTTCCATACATCTTATTCAAACCCTCAAGTCGTGAGCCAAAATTTACCTCATCGCCAATTACTGTGTAGTTAAATCTTTTATTTGAGCCAATATTACCTACAACCATGTCTCCGGTATTAATACCTATGCCTATATTAAGTGTTGGCAAACCTCTCTCCTTCCAGCCAACATTAAACTCTCTAAGAGTACGACACATTTCTATAGCTGCACGGCACGCATATGTTGCGTGTTCAGGATTTATTACGGGCGCGCCCCAAAAAGCCATTACCGCATCTCCAATATACTTGTCTACGAAACCCCTCTCCTGCATCACTGCATTGGTCATACCTGTAAGATACTCATTCAAAAGATTTGTTAAAACTTCTGGCGACAGCTTTTCAGAAATAGTAGTGAAATCTCTAATATCAGAGAATAAAATGCTCATTTCTCTTTTTTCACCACCAAGTCTAAGCTTCTCAGGATTTAAAACTAGTTCATCTATCACTTCCGGCATTAGGTAATACTGAAACATTTCACGAATCATCTTTTTATCTTTTGATTCAGAAAAATATTGATACACAGTCAAAACACCACTCACAACTATAAACGAAAGTGAGATATACAAATTTGGGACCAATAAATAAAACTTAAAAGCAACGATGCCCAAGAGTTGAATCAATACAAATAAAATCGCAAGAATTGTAGTAACAGAAGACACTCTTCTAAAGTAAAGGATTGTAAAAATGGCTAGAATATCAAAGCAAAGCACCAATAAAGCAAAAAGAGTTAGTGAGATGGGGTTAAAATACTTTTCAGCTTGCAGGGTAGCAATGGCATTTGCATGAATTTCAACCCCTGGCATAGCCCCAAATGGAGTTTGCAAAATATCATGGAGATCTGGAGCTGTTGCACCTATGAGCACAGCCTTATCTTTAAATGTATTTGGGGGCAGCAGATCATTATAGACATCAATAAAAGAAATGTATGGAAAAGTTTTGGCAGGACCGTAGTAGTCTATGTTTACAGTGTTAGGATATTTGCTTTTATTTTCAACTAATGACAAAGATAAAGATTCACGATCTTCTTTCATAGGTTGGAATTTTCTGACCACCCCATCCTGATTCAAGATCATGTTCACATAAGATGAATCACTATTTTTAAGAAATCTTTCTAATGGCAATATAATTTTTGTTCCCCTATCATCAAATTGCTCTGCCAAAAACACCTCGGGTTTGGAAACGCCTAACGCCTGTTCAAAACTTGCATCATCGCCCTCCCCCAACCTTGATGGTTCCGTAAAGGAAACATCAAAACCAACAAATTTTGCATCTTTAAGATTATTGAGAACTTTTGCAAAACCTTTTCTGGCAATTGGCCAACCTCCTAATTCCTTGATGCTTTCATCGTCTATTGCTACTACAACTATGTTTGCAGGAACATTTTTTCTGACGAAAAATCGATCATATATTTTGAGTTGCGATAGGTCAAAAAAACCAAATTTGTAAGCGGCTAATGTTAATACCCATACAAAAAATAGAAACAAAAATATGTTTTTAGATTTGAAAAGTTTTTTTGAGAGAGATTCCCTCATTTATAACTATTGTACTATTTCTACATCCGAGATGTGCAAATCATCCGATGCCCCAGTGCTTGCTGTTGTTTCGCTAAGACCATTATTATATATGTACCACTCATCTTGAAGGTCATCTTTGGTCATATCAAATACCTCAATTACGCCAGCGCTTCCTAAAATTGCTTTTTTGCCAGCAGGCACAAGCACAGCCTTGTCATACAACCGTTTACCTGTTTTTGGATCAATCGGAACAAAAAGCACCGCACCTTCTGATACCTCAAGAACAGTATTGTCACCTTCTATACTCACACCAAAAGAAGTACCTCTTACTACCGCGACAGCATTTTGAGTTTCGATTTCATAATACTCACCTTTACCAAAAACTTTTTCTACTGTTGACCATACATTTCCGGCAAGTAGAGATATGCCTGCATGTTCGTCATCAATATGAGTTTTTACCGTTAGTTTAGTAGAATAATCTATAGCTGAAAGTGTTCCGTTTTCCATTTGCAGAAGAGCGCGCCCCGTATCAGATGTTTCCACCTCTTCTCCTTCATACACTTTAGTAGGCTCTATCACTTCTTCTTTGACCTTAGCTCCATCTATCTTGTATACGTTTTGCTTTATCATACTCAATACCATATTTGCAGTATGATTTGATGTTGTATGGCTACCCCTTGATCTAAACCAAAAAAAGCCGAGCAAAATTATTATTATAACTGCAAGAGCAATATAGAAATTTCTCATATTTTTAATTTGCAAATAAATCTTTTATTTTAGGATTGTTCACTTTCACAAAATCGTGAATAGTTTCAGTAGTCTTACTGGTATTTTCAATAACAATTTCATTACCATACATTCCTTCAAATTTCACCACCCCATCCTTACCGAGGGTAAACCTGTATTCTGGACTGAATGTTGGATTTGAAATTTTAGAAACTACACGAAAACTATAACTCAAACCTACAGTTATATTTTTCAAAATCACCTCATGATTTGTTACCATCGCGCTGTTTTCGATCGTAGAATAAATATAGCCATTTTTTATGGTATCGATATCGAGTTTGTATGGACCATCTAGAGTTGATCCGTAAACCACTCTGCTAGTAGAAGGGATGTTTGTTTTCCATACAATTTTTACCGAACCAGTAAGTGGTTCTACTGCTGGTACAGAAATCGGTGCCTGTATTATCTGTGGAGCAGTAGTTGATGCACCTAAAACCTCACCTCCTGTAGTGGGACGTCTATGGCCACCAGGTCTGGATGTTGGAGTTTGTGGAACAACAACTGGAAGAACTTTTTTAAAGCCAACATTTTGCACTTCTATAAAATTTCTATCAAATTCAATTTCCTTATTTCCATTTATGTCCTCACTATAAGCCCTAAAACAATACGTACCATCTGAAGATGGGGCCCAATCAAACGACCACTCAAAGTTGGATGTTTGATTTGTATTTATCAAAGACACCAGTTCTGAATATGCTTGATAATCACAATAACTATAATCTCCTTCTGTTATGTAAGGCGAAAAAGCTATTGTTGTAGAAGCCACTATTTCATTATCAGTAGTTACGCCTGAAATATTTATATGTTCCCCTTCAATTATCGAATTTGATTCAGGTGTTGAAATTGAAGTATATGGCGCCTCTGTATCTTCAACTTGAAATACTGATATGTATACAGTTCCAGGCTCAAGGCTATAATCAGCTCCATCAAAAACATTGAAAGTAAAAGAATCATTACCAAAATAGTTTTGGTTTGGTGTGTATGTTACTTCTCCAGTTTCAGGATTGAGATCTGATAGAACACCATTTACCGGTCCATCAACAATTGAAAATGTGAGCGAACTAGGGCCTTCGTCTTGGTCATAGCCAGAAAGTGTTATGAGTTGTGAAGTATTTTCGTCCAAGCCGACTTCTGCACCATTTGCATATGGAGGAATGTTTGGAGCTAACTGAGCCACCGCATGCTTACTTGGCAACACAAAACCTGCCAAAAAGATAATAGCGGTGATAAGACCAATTTCAAAAATGTTTCTTTTCATCAAAAGTTGATTATTACCTAAGAACATCATTATATAGTTATATACAATCAAAGTCAAACAATTGGTTTGTATTTAGACAAGATTCTGAGCGAAAAGAGAAAGATTGTTTAATTTAATACCGATGAAAAACAACAGAAAAACCCTATATTATTAAAATAAAAAGCCGGCCTCGTAAGCACCGGCTTGACTATCGTTTGATGAACATATGACCTCCTTCGCGTTCTCGTGCTGTTGGCTACTCGAGCTCGAAGGTCGAGCCGCGACGCCGGAACGCTTTTTGGAGCAGTGCCTCGCGCTCGGCAGGCTTAATCTTCCTCATCCTATCGCGCAGCTCGTAGAAGAACCAGATGAACTTCTTGGCCGCCGGATCCTCTTCGTTCTTGAAGCGATGAGCCTTCTGAACGACAGAATCAATTTGTAAAGGGTCGCGCCCCAAAATTTCCTTGGCGCCATGTTTGAACTCGGTCATTGATGCACACGAGTCCAGGTCGTTTGCTGTGACGAAAGTTTGCGGCTTTCCTTCCTTTTTTACTGGTTGGAATGCCTCGATCTGTTCGTCTGCCTGGTGCTGACGGTATTTTGCCTCCGTCAGCACACCGGACTTGAAAAGTTGGTCTGCTAATGACATATGTTCCTTTCCACCATTGAAGCTAAAAAATTGAAAGAACTAAACAGGGATTTATTTCACTGCCACCGCAACACGCAAATTTTGAATCCTTTGATTTAACTCAGGACATTAGTGCTCTGGTAGGAGGGCGAACGACGTGGTTCGCCCTGGTATGATTTACTGATGGACAATCAGGCGATCGCTGTGGCGATTTTCTCGATCTCCTTCTTGATGTGAGGGACAAATTCTTCGGGATTTCGCTTGACCTTTTCGTTCCCGATGAATCGTTCCTCGCAGAACCCGGTGACCATCCTTGTAAGTTCGGTGGTGTTCTCGAGGTGGTACGTCCGGCGCTGAGGATCCGAAGGAGGAAAAGAGACAGTCAGGTCGTGATCCCGGGAGTCATTTTGGGGAACCGTGATCATGTCGAGCCCCTCGAAATAAATCCGGTGGTAAAGGCGCTGAGAGTAAGACTGCTCGGTTCGTGGAACAATCTCCTCAACAACTGTTATCGCCCTGTCCGTCATTCGCAACAGTTTGAGCGACTTCTTGCCCTCTTTGGATCGAACAAACGCGATGAACTCTTCGATTGCGAGGCCGACTCTGCTACGGAACTCTTCGTTGGGAGCCCTTTCCTTTTGCTGCTGCTGTTGTAGGCGAGCAACTGCTTCGTCTACCACTGATGCCCTCTTGGCCGATTCTTTCGCCAGCATGATTCGGTGGGCGATATCGTTGCGGAGATCTTCGTCGGTCAAAATCCGCGTGATGTCCTCGTCGTCGCCCCCGATGTCCTTGACGGCGTCGACGATTGCCTTGAAAATCTGGAAAGCCTTTCCGAAAGCGGAAAGGAGATTGCTCTTTTTTGCTGCCATACAAACCTCTCAGTTTAGATTTACTCCTTACTCCGATCGAAACCGGAGCGTGAAGCGTATCTTCGTCCATCAAAAATCAACGAACGATCTGCAGGTAAGTATAGCAAATTACACATTATAAATCAAGTGGTGTAAATAGTACGATTTTTGGTCAAAAAAACAAAAGCGCTCTTGCGCTAATGTTTTTATTTGTGGACTACGGTAGGATTGATTGGAACTCGATGATGACAGATTTATATGAATGGTACAAAATGATGGAATATGAAAAATGTTTGGTAGCAGCCTAAATTTTACAAAAAAAGACCACCATTAACCAGACTTGTCTGATAATGGGGGTCCTTGTTAATTCCCGATCTGTTTGCAGTTTTCGACCAGGATAGCATCGCCGCAGTAACGATAATTCGTAGTACCCAACTGTATATTGCAGCTTGGGCAAAGTCTTTCGACGGTAACTGGATCAAAATGGTGTTTGACCACCAGATCCCCGAAAGTGCCTGTCCAGCCACATTTGTTACACTTAATTCTTTCAGAATGACTGCCCACGTGAGAATATCGATCACAACTCATAATTCTGTCCTCTCTATGTATTTTACCATATATTAACTGATAACACAATCTTCGGTATAGATCGGTGCAAATCAGTACATATTATATATTGGAACTAGATTAGTCTTTTATTCCTGAAAGCAAAACCAGAACTTGATTTCAGATACATTTCAAAATCAATTGCTTTTTCTTTTGTTATAAATGCAGAGTACCAAACTAATTTAAACGGAGCTTTGGTGGACGAATACCTCACTGCTTTTTTGTTATGTTTAGCTAATCTTTCTTTTAAATCTTTAGTTGACCCAACATAATAGCTACCATCTTTCAAACTTTTCAAAATGTAGCAGTAGTACATACAAATAATTATTTCACAAATACGAAAAAATCCCACTTCGCTCCGATTTCATCGGAGCTACGCGGGACACTTCGCAGATTATTGCGAGTTATCTAGATGAAGCAAATGTGGTGCTTTCACCGCGAAGCTTGAGGAGCTTTGCGACGAAAGCGAAGTGGTGGACCATAGCGGATTCGAACCGCTGACCTCCTCATTGCAAATGAGGCGCTCTACCAACTAAGCTAATGGCCCAATATTTGATAACTCTATCAAAATGCATTCTATAAATATACTACGATGCTTCATTTGGCTACCAAAGCCGACGCTTTGGTCGGCTCCCCGACTTTCGACTGTAATATTGGAACGTCGGAGCTAAGCTAATGGCCCGTATAATAAAACTTGGATTAATATATCATAACAATTTGTATATTCAAAGACGTAGTTATTCCATACAAACGCATACCTTACCAAATTACACAGGTACAAGGACAACCAATATTTTTAGAATTTTTTGGTTTCGAACCCATCCAGGACAAATCGGTATTTCTTTTTTGACCAAACCGGTCCTGCATAACCAACCCCTACCCTAGGTGTCTTTATAATATTTATTAATTTCAGATGATCGTCATGGATAAATTTAGAAGGCTCTATCCATAAACCAGTTTTTAAGGTGGCGGACTTGCCATTAAAACTTTTATCAATTTTTAAATATTTAGTGAGCTTGGCTGGCCCAAGTAAACTCATCGCGACCTTCTCCCCTTCTCTTACAAAAGGAGGAGTGGTTGGGAGCAAGGTTATCCCTCTTACCAATACAGCGCCCGGATGTCCATTTGGTCCACAAACAATATTTAACATGTAGTGCATACCGTACGTAAAATACACGTACCAAACTCCAGGATTACCAAACATTATTTTGTTTCTCTCTGTCTTCCCACTTCTCGCATGACTTGCTTTATCATCCAACCCTTCATAAGCTTCAGTTTCAACTATCATAAATTTTTTACCTGGCACACAAAGAAAGCAGCCAATCAAATCCTTAGCAACACTTACAGCGCTTCGCGCAAAAAAAGTTTTTTTAAGCATACAAACTAAACTGTTTGACCAAATCTGAGCGGCTTTACTCTCTTGATTTGAATACCATGCTCTTCATTTTTTTTAGCAGCTTCTATACGCAACCTCATATCTTGAAGTACATTCATGTAAGCAATGAAGGCTTCGTAAGGAGACTCGTATGGTGAAAAATATTTATGCACATCACCATCATTCCACCACTTAGTACACATATAATAAAAATGATCAGAAGTTTGAAGTCTTCTCCAATCTTCAAGAAGGATCGGGTCATCGATGTATATTATTTCTTTACCAAGAGCATAAATAGTATCGAGAGCCTCTTTTTGCAAATCATTTGATAGCCACGCTGAAAGATCACGCTCCGTGTCAGCCCAGGAGACATAGTAAGGCACATCTAACTCAGATACTGCATTGTATTTATTTATCGCTTCGCTTGGCGTAATAAACTCATTATCGCTTCGTCCTAATATTTCTCCCGGTAAATATCGTAGAAATTCAAATATTCCAGTATCTTCCCATTGATGTTCACCAAAGGTCTCATAGTCCATAAACAAATTTATAACCTGACCATTGCCATTATGAGAAGAGACCCAGTCAGCAAATTTTGGTGCAGTTAATGGAAATTCTTTCCACTCTCTAGAACTAAACCTAAAAGCAATATCATCAGAAAGCCTGTAATGTTTTAGGAGGAGTTTGATATTTGAGGTGCCAACCGGCTTGTATAAAAATGTTGGACTGCGCCACCCAAGGACATGATCTGCACCTTCCGCTAAAATGCCTTGATAACCCATCTTCTCCGCCATTCTTGCAATTTCATTTGAATATATAAGTTCAGTGTTACGGAATATTGATGGAGTAACTCCAAATAATTCTTTGATCTTCCTTCGATGCAACCGAACTTGGTTAACAAATTCTTCCTCTGAATAAATTGATGATAGTGAGTGATAGTATGTTTCTGACAAAATTTCAACATTGCCAGTATCAACAAGAGCCTTGAATGAATCTATTACTTCAGGATAAAATTTTTCGAACTGTTCAAGAGCTATCCCGGATATGGAGAAACTTGCTTTAAACTCTGGATGACGTTTTATATTATCGAGCAAAGTTGCATTTGCAGGCAAATAACATTTCTTTGCTACTTTCTCAACTATTGCTTTGTTGTCCAAACTTGTACCACTTTGATCATTAAAGTAGTCACTATTTTGACCCACATCAAACACGCGGTACTTGCGCACTCGCAAAGGCTGGTGAACCTGGAAGTAAAAACACACCGAAGGCATTGTCTAAAGAATTATATAATGAAATGAGTGAGTCCGCAGCCTTTTTCCAGTGGATAGATTTCACTTCTTTTTTACCGTTTGTTGAAAGGTGGCCTCTTAATTTTTTATGACGTAAAACACTAACTACTTTATCTGTCATATCATCAATATCCCAAAAATGTGATTTTAATGCAGTTGAAACTACTTCACTAACACCTGATTCTTTAGAAATTAAAATTGGAACTTCAGATATCATCGCCTCAAGAGGCACGAGTCCAAATGGTTCCGACACAGATGGCATAACAAATATATCCGCTGCTTTATAAACTTTTGAAAGTTCTTCTCCTCTTAAAAAACCGCAAAAAATAAATTTATTTGAAAGCCCTTTTTGTGCCACCATCCGCACCATCGCCCCTTCCATATCACCACTACCAGAAACTACAAAATAAGTATTTGGTTCGTATGACAACACTTTTTCAGCCATTTGCACAAAGTAATCAGGACCCTTTTGTAATGTAATGCGACCAACAAAAAGCACTATTGATGCCCCGGTTCGCTTTAAAGATTCTAGATTATGTTCAATCGCAGCTGAGTTGTTATTAAATTCTATTCCATTATGTACCACTTTTACTTTGTCGGGAGATATTCCGTATTTTTTTATGACCATATTGCGTGTTAGTCCGGAAACTGCTACAACCATATCCGCTTTTTTAAAACCTTCCATCTCTATATTAAATATTTCCCGGTTCACACTATCGCTTCCACTCCGATCAAATTCTGTGGCATGAATATGGGCCACAAGAGGCTTTCCGGTAGTCTCCTTGGCAGCAATACCTGCAGGGTAAGTAAGCCAGTCATGCGCATGAATAACTGAATGTTGGTATTTTTTAGCGATTGCAGGCGCCCTTTCTGCGTATGCTTTAACTCTCTGTATCAAACTTCCTGAAATTGAAGATGTAACACTTTTTGATATTCCATATTTATGATTTATTTCATCAATTGAATGACTTTGGTACCCAGCAAATAATCTTTTTAAATACTCATCTGGAACATCTATTTCTGTTTCATTTGCAAAAGCAAATCTGCACCATTTTGCCGATATTGGAACTTTAACAGGTAACACAAAAGTAAGAGGTACACCACTTGAAGAAAGGGCTTTTGTCATACCTTCACATGCGACACCAAGCCCTCCACTATTGTAGGGTGGATATTCCCAGCCAAACATCAGTACGTTCGGTAACTGCATATTAAAATACGTCCTCTCTATAGGACATTATGAACGGATAAATCCTTATAAGTGACAAGAAGGCACTCACCAACACTGGACCCGCAATAAATCCAACCGGTCCAAAAAATTCAACTCCACCAAGTATAGAAAACAGTATTATAAGTGGGTTAATGTGAATCTTGCGTTTTAATAAAACTACTGATAACACATTGTCGATAAGACCTACCGCAAAAGCTCCCCAAATCAGCATACCAACCCCCGCACCCGTACTACCTGTAGCGATAAGATATATGCTTGCCGGCACAGTTATAACCGCAGTACCTAAAGTTGGAATAAGAGAAGCAATGCCACCCACAAAACCCCAAAGCACAGGATTTCCAACGCCGAATATCATAAAACCTAAACTTATAAAGAAACCCTGAGCAACAGACACCAAAAACCTTCCTTTTATAACAGCATCCACCGAGGCGTGCAGTGCAGCGATAACCTCCTCATCATAATCATCTGGCAGAGGGCTCCATATTTTTATATTTTCGTTAATATATGAACCACTTTTTAAAAGATAGTAGATCGATATAAGCATTAGTATAAATCCAAAAATACCATTGAAAACAACTGCAAATACAGAGTCAAAATGGCCTATAACCCAATTTAAAATATTTCTTATGTGCTCATCAAAATTAATACTGAAACCAGGATCATTTAATAAGGTCGCCCCAATCTTTGATGATGTTTGATCAAGATACAATAAAGCCTGCTCAGCACCACCTCCAAAAGCAAGTGAATTATAAAGACCTATAGCCTCTTTTATTACACTTGCAGATACTAAAATTGCAGGAATAACTATTGCAAAAGTGATAACAGCAAGGGTAAGACCCGCAGCAAGACCATTGTTACCTTTAAACCAGCTTAAAAAACGAAGGTATAGAGGATAAAAAGCTATCGCCAAAACTCCAGATAAAAATATTATGCCTAAATACGGCTTAAAAACCAAAAAGGATAGTACTAAAAGAAAAAGTGTAAGTGCTATAAAAAAAGAGAGTTGTATAGTTTTTTGTGACATAGGATTAAAGGCTTATTCGCCTCAATTTACCTATATATTTTATCACAATAAAAATCAAAACAGCTGCAATAGTGGATAGCAAAACAACATTTTCAATTGATGATATTAGTCCTGCGTATTTTGAATAAATATTACCCACTTGCCAGCCAATAGCACCTAAAATAATACCCCTAAAAAATATACCGATTACAGATATGATGAAATACTTTAGTGGATTCATGCCTATAATGCCACAAAAAGCTGAGACAACCACACTCGGGAACACTGGCAGCACTCTAGCCAGGCCTATTATCAATTCATCTTTATTTGTTCCAGACATTTTTAGCTTAAAATTTTCCACATCGCGATAATAGAGCCCAACATACTTACCAAACTTATCTATTATTGTTTGACCACCAAATTTAGCTATATAAAATACAAGATAAGAACCAATAGTCACGCCGAGTGCTGCTGGTATAGCAACTTTAAATATCAAAGCTATGACCGAAGAAACTGAGATTGGTCCAGAGACCAATAAAAAACCTGCCATTGTCATGATTAGTGCAGATGGGATCGGCGCAGCTACTTCTTCAATAATACTTGCCAAAAACACACCGAAAGCACCGAGAGGTAGGACGTGAGTTTGTAATAAAGAGATAAAATGCTCAATCATTTTTTATATGAATTAAGCATACCACACCAAGGGCAGAACCATTCTCTTTTATTTTCCGGCGCGTCACCTATACTCCACCATTTTTTACATTTTTTGCACGAAAAGTGATGCAGTTTTTCGACTGAGCGCTCCCCTGTCTTCCGCCGACCATTTTCTTCCATAAACAAATATTAAATCACCGAACTTGGAAGAGCAATCGGTTCAGAAGTTGATGCAATTTTTAGACTATTTAAAATAGTATCAAACCTGCTAAACAAATACTTTCTGTCCTCTGACCCAAATTGCTTTATAGTACCCTCAGGATAATTTGCAAATTGAGTCTCACCTATCCGAGTTCCTATTTGAATACATTTACCAGTGTTCAAATAAATCCTATAAATCTTACCGTTTGAATAGTGTCCGGCTCCAGCATCCCCGATAGGAAAAAAGGAGCTTACTAAATAATTATCATGTTTTATAACTTCGGGAGTAAAGTTCAAATATTCATTTGGTGGCCTTGTAAGGCAAGCCTCATTGTTTAACAAATCATCTCGCATACCAATAGAAACTCCGGCACTTTCAAAATTAGTCCCATCAAAATTTTTCAAATTGTAGTACATACAATAATCAAAACCTTCTTCACAAGGTGGAATATATGATTTTACTAGCACCTGATCTTTGCTTACGGCAAGACCAAAATCAGGTGGTACTTCCCAAGACACCTGACCACTTGAGTGGGTGTATTGGTTTTGGCCACTTTGTGTATTTTGCACTACATTATTTGGTATATTTCGATTTTTCCAGAAATGCAACCCTATCCACAAAACAACTACAATTAAAATGATCGACAATATCACTAATATTACTTTTTTCATAAATTCATTTTCGTCCAGTTTAAGTAAAAATTCAATTAAGATTGAACATGGACGACAGTAAAATCAAGAGTATTATTGATTGGCTCCGTGGCACTTCTTATATTTCTTTCCACTTCCACACCAACAAGGATCGTTACGCCCAATATCCCTATGTTGACTCTGACTAGAAGAATTTGTCACACTCGAAGATCCGTCAGATGTAGTTATTTTTATAGCCTGTCTTTCTATCTCTTTTTGATTAGAAGAAGTTTCCGCAGCCTCATCTACTTTAGAAAGTATGTTTAGCACAGAGCTTTGTATTCCCTCTTCCATTTCTTTAAACAATCGTAAACCTTCTTTTTTATATTCAACCAAAGGGTCACGCTGACCATAAGCTCGTAAATTTACAGAGCTTCTTAGATAATCCATCATTTCAAGGTGATCTACCCAAAACATGTCAAACGTCTGCAAACATAAACTCTTGAAAGCCTGTAGGAAATTTTCTTCTCCTAGCATCGCTCTCTTTGCTTTTACAATTTCTACTGTATCACTAGAACCTTGAGTAATCCTTGAAAGATATTCCTCCATCGTCACATTATCACCTTCCAAAATTTTCCTTCTTCTTTCATAAAATGTTTTCCTTTGGAAATTTAAAACATCATCGTACTCAAGCACATGCTTTCGAGCGTCAAAATTTAAGCCTTCTATTTTTGTCTGAGCACTTTCTAGTGCCCTAGTTATTATTTTATTTTGAATAGCCTCATCTTCTGGTATACCAAGTCTTCCCATCATATTTTTTACAGTGTCAGCTGCAAAAACTCTCATAATATGATCCTCCATAGAAACAAAAAACTGAGTTTCGCCAGGATCACCTTGCCTGCCAGATCTTCCACGAAGCTGGTTATCTATTCTTCGCGCATCATGGCGCTCTGTGCCAAGCACAAAAAGCCCCCCAAGTTTTTTAATTTTTTCACGTTCATCTTGAGATGCGAGTGGGCCACCAAGCTTGATGTCAACACCACGTCCTGCCATATTTGTAGCCACAGTAACAGCACCCTCGCGACCTGCCTCTGCTATTATTTCCCCTTCCCTCTCATGGTTTTTAGCATTCAACATTTCAAACTTCACTCCAGCTACTTTTAGATATTCACTTAGAAGTTCATTTTTCTCTATTGATATAGTACCTATGAGCACTGGTTGCCCTTTTGTTTGCAATTCTTTAACCTTTTTTGAAATAGCCATGAGCTTACCATTCTCTGTTTGGTAGATTAAATCTTCTTGGTCTATTCTTGATACGGGTTTGTTTGTAGGAATTGCAACAGTCTCTAAACCATACACTTTATAAAATTCTTCTTCGGATGTTAGAGCGGTACCAGTCATTCCAGAAAGCTTTTCATACATCCTAAAATAATTTTGGTATGTAATAGAAGCAAAAGTTTTTGACTCCTTTTGAATATTTACACCTTCCTTAGCCTCAATGGCTTGATGTAGACCTTCCGACCATCTTCTCCCGGGCTGCAATCGTCCAGTGTAAGGATCAACTATTACTATTTCATCATCTTTCACCACATACTCTTTATCTTTTTGATATAAAGCTTTTGCTTTTACAGCGGTTTCTAGATGATGAACCATTTTGATACCACCTTCAGCATAAATATTTTCAATGCCCAACAAACTCTCAGATTTGGTAATACCCTGATCAGTGAGTAATACAGCATGATTTTTTTCATCAACTGTATAATCATCTTCTTCTTTCAACTTTGAAGCGATAGTTGCAAATTTCTTATATAACAAATCAGATTCCTGATCAGGTGCAGAAATAATAAGTGGAGTCCTTGCCTCATCAATCAAAATTGAGTCGATTTCGTCGACTATAGCGTAATGGTGACGTTTTTGCCTTACACTTTCAAATTTATATTCCAAATTGTCTCTCAAATAATCAAAACCAAATTCAC
>CAYVXT010000051.1:0-13636 GCA_964455485.1 uncultured Candidatus Saccharibacteria bacterium | reverse complement strand
GGCGCTTACAGCACCCCTTAGGTCGCAGCGAACCGTTTCAAGCAACGTTTTTTTGTGCCTCTGTTTATGCAATATTTCAAACAGACACGATTAAATGGTAAAATACCGAAAGGTAAAAGACCGACTTGATCAAAAATGCGGACCAGTTTTAGAGTCGATACAGATGATGCTGGCGGCCCTTTCCATTTGTATATTTTTTTTATTGTGTTATATTTGAATTATGAAAACAGAAATTCACCCGGAATACTATACAGACGCTAAAGTCACTTGCTCATGTGGCAATAGTTTTAAAGTTGGTGCTACAAAAAAAGAAATACATGTTGAAATTTGTAGTGCTTGCCACCCATTTTTCACTGGTAACGAAAAAGTTATCGACGCAGCAGGAAGAGTGGAAAGATTTAAAGCAAAAAGAGCAGCAGCTACTAAAAAATCAAAGTAACTCACAGCTTTCCAAAGTTGTAAGTTTTTGAGTGACTTGTATTAGACCAAAAAACCAAGTCAAAAAAATCAACAGGATTTATAGCAATCACTCAAATGCTTATAATGAGGGAAGCTTTCTGTTAGACTTAAAGCATGGATCTCCAAAAATACAAAGAAAACCATAAAACACAGTATCTAGCATCAACCCTAGAATCTTTGCTTAAACAAGAAGCGGAGGTTTTAGAGCTTTCCAAAACTGAAGACATGCGAGCCTTAGCTCAAGATGACTTAAAAAATATTGAGGAACAAAAGCAGGCAATAATCGCACAAATGGATGAAATTTTAAGGGAAGAGGAGAAGGAAGAGGAATTTCCTAACGAAATTGTGCTTGAAGTAAGAGCGGGTGTGGGCGGAGAAGAGGCCGCACTCTTCGCCGAGGAACTTGCAAATATGTACAGAAAATATGCTGACAAGAAGGGGTGGTCAGTATCTGTAGTTGACGAATCTGAATCGCCCCTTGGTGGATACAAGGAAGCTGCTTTTGAAATAAGAGGGCGAGATGTTTATAAGGATATGCGTTTTGAGACCGGAGTGCATAGGGTGCAGCGAGTACCAGCTACAGAAAAATCAGGTAGAGTCCACACTTCTACCGCCTCAGTTGCAATACTTCCAATTAGAAAAAAAGTTAAAGTTGAAATCAACCCTGCAGACTTGGAAGTAGCATTTTCTCGTGCGGGCGGTAAGGGAGGACAAAATGTTAACAAAGTGGAAACAGCGGTAAGATTAACACACAAACCTACTGGAATAGTCATAAGTTGCAGAGCCGAAAGAAGTCAGCAATCTAATCGTGAAAAGGCTTTAACTATTTTAGCTGCCAAACTTGAGGAAATGGAGCGTGAAGAGGAGGCAAAGAAATATTCAGCCGAGCGAAAGGAGCAAGTAGGGGTGGCCGACCGATCTGAAAAAATCAGGACTTATAACATACTCCAGGACCGCATAACTGACCATAGATTAAATAAAAACTGGCACGGTATAGAAACTATATTAAAAGGTAACTTAGACCCCGTTATTGACGCCTTTAAGCAAATTTGATAACATTTTGAACCATGACAGCAATAGCAAAAACAACCAGCAAAATTGACGAGCTCTTCAAGGCAGGGGCTCATTTTGGCTTTGGAAAATCTCGACGACATCCTACTACTACCCCTTTTATCTTCGGATCAAAAAATAGGGTAGATATTTTTGATTTAGAAAAAACAAGTGCGAGCTTAGAAAAAGCCATCGCATTTTTGTCTTCACTTGCAGCATCAAAAGCAACAATACTCTTTATTGGTGGCAAAAACGAAGCACAAAATATAATAAGAGAAGTTGCCGAAAGCGCAGGCCAGCCTTATGTAGCAGGACGATGGATAGGTGGCACCCTTACCAATTTTAGTGAAGTAAGAAAAAGGGTAGACACAATGCTAAATTTCCTAAGCCAAAAGGAAAAAGGTGAACTTACAAAATATACCAAAAAGGAAAGGTTGCTAATCGACAGGAAGATTGAAAAATTACAGAAAATGTTTTGGGGAATAAAAGACATGACTACTGCACCAAAAGCTATATTTGTAGTTGACCCAAGATTTGAGAGCACAGCAGTAAAAGAAGCAAAAAATCTTAACATACCAGTAGTTGCGCTTTGTGGATCTGATAACGATCTTTCTAAAGTGAACTTTCCAATTCCTGGCAATGATTCAAACATTGCAAGCATCAGATATTTTGTTGAGCAAATTGGCGAGGCTGTAAAGCGATAACAAACCATAATTTTAGTGTCAGTTTTGGCTTGCATCATGGTTTTACATGTAAGATAATTAACTTATTAAGTTTAGGTAATACTTTATATGATAACTACTGAACAGATTAAAGAATTAAGAGAGGCCACAGGAGTATCTGTGATGCAATGCAAAAAAGCTTTAGAGGAAGCACAAGGCGACCTCGAAAAAGCTAAAATAATCCTTAGAAAAGTAAGTAAGGCTGCTGCGGACAAAAAAGCTGAAAGAACTCTCGGTGCAGGCGCTGTAGTTTCTTATATTCACACAAGCGGTACAGTGGGAGCAATGCTAGAGCTATTATGCGAAACAGATTTCGTTGCAAGAAATGACGATTTTAAGGCCTTGGGACACGAAATAGCGATGCATGTCGCAGCACTATCTCCTGAATACTTGAGCATGGATGATGTAAAGGAGGAAGACAAAACTAAAGCAAGGGAACTATTTGAACAGGAGGCAGGCGATAAGCCAAAAGAAATTAAAGACAAAATTATTGAAGGAAAACTTGCATCATATTTTAGTGAAAAAGTTTTGTTAGAGCAACCATTTATTAAAAACCATGAAGTTACCATAAAAACCCTGGTTGACCAGGCTACTCAAAAATTTGGCGAAAGGACAGAAATTGGTAGATTTGTAAGATTTTCTATCAACTAAGTATTACTATGGCCACCATCTTAGTATTTGGAATATCACTCTTCACAAGTTTTTCACTGGTATTACTTAAAGCTTTTGAAATAAAATTTGGAAGGAAGAACTTTATATTAAGATCTATATCTGCTCTAGATAGCGGATCAAGTTCACTCATTGGTAGTCTAAAATTTAGAACCTTGCAATTTATTCAGACCGTAAGATACATCGTAATAGTTCGAATAAGAGAGATGGTGAATGAATACATATTGGGACTCCAAGAGCGAATAGCTAAGGAATACCATATTCAACAAGAAACTCTAATGGGCAGAAGAAATCTTTCAAGTAAAGGATCTGTCTCATTCTACTTGAAGCGTATAACCGAAAACAAAAGTACTCCAGGAATAGGAAAGATTGAGGAAAGTCTATAAATTTCTAATTACTCTAAATGTGGCATCTTGTCATCTTTCCGATTAAAAACATTAGAGTTGACCTAATTCAAAAAACAATGGGGTAATTAGTATAACTCTTGAAAAGAGAGTAAAAGAAGGTTATATTAAAATTAAGCCAGAATAGCTCAGCCCCGACGTTCTGTCCGCTGTGCGGCAGAAGTCGGGGAGCCGACCTAAAGCGTCGGCTTTGGTAGAGCAAAAATATGAGTGGATACGTATACATATTATCAAATTCTTCTGGAAAATTTTACATCGGCAGTACTGATAATTTAGATAGAAGGCTAAAACAGCACCAAAGTGGACATACACATACGACATACAGAATGGATAATATAAAATTAGTATTTTCTCAGGAATATCAAACACTGGAAGAAGCAAGAAAAAATGAAGTTAAGCTAAAAAAACTAAAGAGGAAGGATTATATTGAAAAGATAGTCAAAGAAGGTTATATTAAAATTAAGCCAGAATAGCTCAGTTGGTAGAGCACCCGTTTTGTAAACGGGCGGTCGTCGGTTCAAGCCCGACTTCTGGCTCAGTTGGTAGAGCACCCGTTTTGCCCCGACGTTTACAGTCGGGGAGCCGACCGGAGCGTCGGCTTAAACGAATATTCTAAACCCTTACTAAATCAGTTTCTTGTTGAAGTTGCTGTGCTGCTTGCTGCTTCAAGATGCATTTTATCAAGCTCCTTAAGTTGAGGTATGATGCCCTTTAGCTCATCTAGAGTCTTAAACCCATAATAAACCTTATCATTTATAAGTAGTGCCGGCTGTTCATCTTTTATTTTGTAAATACTTACCAAAGTTTGGATAGCTGAAAGATCAAGATCATAATCAAATGAGTAAACCCTTAGTTCTGGGTAATCCTGTCTTAATCTGGTCAAAACAAGACCTTCCCTGGAGCAATCTTCACATTTATTTTTAATATTTGAATAAAAATATATTATTGAAGGACCGCTTTTTTCAATACCTAGCCCGCACCTCTCTTGTATTTTTTGCATTAATAAAAAGTCTTTAATTTGAAGCAGTGAGTAGTATTTTTTTAGATTTACCACCTCACCATCATCAGAACCACGACTTTCTTCAGTGTATGAAAGCTTATCACCTAAAGTTGCGAGCTCCTTTGAAAGAAGTTCGTTTGAAATATCCTTACAAGACAGCTCTGAGAGTAATGAGAATTGTGTTTCTGATGCCAAAATATCCACAGCTATTCTGCTTTCAATATTTTTTATCTCATTGATTCTCCTTTGACTGAAATAATTGCTAGCCATTAAAGCAGTCGCAAATATTGCCGCAGTTATAAGGAATGTATATGCGTATTTTTTCCACTCCACCATCTTCTAAGTTGTTATTTAATAGCCCTTAGAATATAGAGTAATTTGCTAAATAAGTCAAAGTATTATCTCCACTTAGTACCCTTAGAAAAGAGGGTATTCCAAAGTGCCTTAGACATCCATAAAGGCGCTATAAAAGTATAAATTGCCAAGAAAATGATACTGTCAACACCAAATTTGTGCTCTTCTTCAGCCATTATGCGAGAAATGATAATTATATAAATTGTGCCTATCACCGCTATAATTGAAACTATAGTTATCATATCAGTATTAAAATAGAAAAAATCAAAGTTCAAACTACCAAATCGGAAACCAACAGCCAAAAAATCCATTATTGAATTATATATAGAAACCATACCCCTATAGATAGAAGAAGCGAAAAAGTAAATGGTAGATAAAAATGAAAAGCTAGCAGCTGGAAGTACTACAAATCCTAAATGTCCATACTGAGGCTTAAAAAACATTTCGCGGTAATCTATTGCGTTTTTTAGAAAACCATAAGTCCAACGTAATCTTTGTGTGTATAGTTTTTTTAAAGTAGTTGGAGCAACTGTATAGATAAAAGCGTTGTGAGCGTTCCCAATTTTCATGTTATTTTTTTGCATACGCATAGCAATTTCCATATCCTCTGTATTGTGTGCTTTGCGATACCCACCAATCTTTCTAAATACGTCTCTGCGGAATATTGAAAATGGACCGGGTGTAATATAAATAGCATTTAAATATGCAAATACCTTTCTCAAGAAAATTCCAAAAATATATTCCGTTTTTTGCATTAGCCCCAAAATACCTTTTGGCTCGAAAATCCTTACAGATGGGGTAACAGCCATTATTTCAGGATCTTGAAACTTTTCCACTATTCTAGACAAAGCCTCTGGGTGAACATACGAGTCGGCATCAAGACAACCAACTAAGTCTGTATTTATGTACTGAAGAGCAAAATTTAAAGCATTATGTTTGCCACCATTTTCCTTTTGAAGTAAAACTATCTGCTTATTACGAACAAACCTCTGAATTACTTTCCAGGTAGTGTCAGTTGACCCATCGTCAACAATATAAATTTTTAATTTATCTTTAGGGTAATTTAATTTTAAAAGTGAAAAAATAGTTTTAAGAACTGTGTTTTCCTCGTTCCATACTGGCACTATTACCGATACACTAGGAAGATTTTTTTTAGGGGTTTTGAATGGTGTTATTGCTTTAGATTCTCGTTCCTTATTTTCGAAATAAGTTATAAGCAAAAAAACCTCAAAATATAAGGCTATAAATAGAAGTATATTTGAAATAATTTCTGAAGCATTCATGAGTCATTTTTACGATACCATACTATCTTATGGTTGCCAAATAAGTGTTTTTTGTGGCCTCTTCAAGCCGTTTATGTAATAAGTCTACTTCCTCATTAGTGAGGGTCTTCTGAAGCGATCTGTAGACTATACGGTAGGCATAACTTACTTTGTCTTTACCGAATTTCTCCTCATTTTCATATTTATCTATAAGAGCCACTTCTTCGATCATTTCATCTCCCACAGTCTCTCTTATTAAGTCAAAATAATTGTTCGGAGTAAATGTGTTATCTACAACAAATGAAATATCTCTAACAACAGCAGGGAATTTACTTACTTCTTTGTACTTATGGCCCAACTGTAACTGTTTTTTTATTCTTTCATCTTCTGACCATAAAAGTCTTATGTCTGGCAATTCCATGCTAATTATAGCGAGCCGCTCGAGTCCAAACCCAAATGCCCACCCGTTATATCCTTCAACTCCCATCTTTTTTAGAACTGACTTCTTTGGCATCCCTCCGCCTAAAATCTCAATCCATCGGTCACCAACTTTTACTTCAACTTGAAGTGATGGGTCAGTGTAAGGGAAAGTATCATTAAGAAATTTGTATTCCACATTTTCACCAAAAAGTCCTTTTACCACTTCTGTAAGAACTTTTTTAAGTTCATCTAAAGGCAAAGTACCTAAACTGTCAGGTTGTAAAAACCAGCCGCCGAACTGATGGAAAACGTTCATATGCCTATTATCTATTTCGTCCTTTCTATAAACCTTGCCGTAACATATAGTCCCAACACTCTCACCTCGGGCAATTCTTTCCTTTACTTCTGGAAGATTGAGGTAGTAGTACCACATAACAGTGTCATGTGTACGCAAAATATTTTCATCATCTACATAGTAAGTATCTGACTTGCTGCGAGCCGGATGGTCAGATGGAAAATCAAACAAATCAAAAGAAATATTTGCCGGAACAATCTCAGGAATAATTATGTTATCTAAATTTTTGAGCGTTGGAGTAGACTTGGCTCTGGCCACTAGTTCAAAAAGTGGACTACCTTCAGTCCTAGAAAGATCTGGCATACCAAGATATCTTTTAATCCTTATAGCTTCAGCATCAGTCCTGTCGTTTAGCTGAAGGCGCAGTTTTTGCTCTTGATCAGTGGGGATTCTATACTCGTTCATTTCGCATTTTATATAGGAAATAATTAGAATCAGTGTAAAAGAAAAAACCCTAAATATCAAGTGATTTTACTTTCTTTTGGTGAGCAAATCTGCTATAATGGACTAGTAATTTTAAGAAAACAACTCTAAAAAATGGCTGAAACCAGAGATAAAAAGAAAGATAATTATAGTGCCGAATCCATAACAGTCCTAGAAGGATTGGAGCCTGTTCGTAAGAGACCGGGGATGTACATAGGTACCACTGGTCCTGACGGTTTACATCATTTAATTTCGGAAATTTTTGACAACTCTCGAGATGAAGCGATGGGTGGTTTTGCAAATGATATAGAAGTAGCTCTATTGCCGGGGAACAAAGTCAGAATAACAGACAATGGTCGCGGTATACCAGTCGATACCCACAAGCAAACCAAAGTATCCGCGCTTGAGACAATTTTGACCACACTCCATGCCGGAGGAAAATTTGGTGGAGACGGATATAAAGTTTCCGGAGGTCTTCATGGTGTAGGAGCATCTGTGGTAAACGCACTTTCAATATACATGCGAGCTGATGTACATAAGGATGGCGGCATTTACATGCAAGAATATTCTACAGGCAAGAAAAAAGCATCCGTAAAGAAAATAGGGACTTCAAAGCAAACTGGTACCGTTATTACTTTCGTACCTGATGCAGAAATTTTTAAGACTGTTGAGTTTGATTTTAACAGAATAGTATCCCATCTTCGCCAACAAGCCTATTTGGTAAAGGGCCTACGCATAACAGTGATGGATTTAAGGGAGGTGAAGGAAAAAATAGCCGACACTGAAGTCTTTTATTTGCGAGAGCTTGGCATTGATGCGCCTAGCATGACCTTCTATTTCGAAGGTGGCTTAACATCTCTAATAAGATTTTACAATTACACTCAAAAGCCTATACATAAAAACGTTTTTTATGTTGAGAAGACTAACGAAAATTTTGAAGGTGTAGAGATAGCCCTCCAATATGTAGATGATATTTCGGCACGAATAATGCCTTTTGCCAACAATATATACAATAGTGAAGGAGGTACTCATATAACTGGCTTTAAAACAGCTCTGACACGAACCTTAAATACATACGCAAAAAAGAATAATCTTATAAAAGAAAGTGACGATGCTTTTACGGGTGACGATGTTTTGGAAGGTCTTACTGCAGTAATTTCAGTAAAGTTACGAGAAATCCAATTTGAAGGTCAAACAAAAGCTAAGCTAGGAAGCGTAGAGGCCCAAAGCATGGTGGCTTCGGCATTTGGGGATGCATTCAGTGAATTTTTGGAGGAAAATCCTGACGATGCAAGAGCCATAATAAGCAAAGTAGTACTAGCTTTGCGAGCCAGAAAGGCAGCAAAGGCCGCAAAGGATTCTATATTACGAAAAGGGGCACTCGAGGGGATGACCCTTCCTGGAAAGCTTGCAGATTGCCAGTCAAAAAATGCTGAGGATTCTGAATTATTTATTGTGGAGGGAGATTCTGCTGGTGGTACCGCAAAAACTGGCCGTGACAGGAGAACTCAAGCAATTTTGCCACTTAGAGGAAAGATCTTAAATATCGAGAGAGCCCGATTAGATAGAATGCTTGCATCAGAGCAAATTAAAAATCTAGTTGTTGCTCTGGGAACTGCTATAGGTGATACTTTTGATATTGGAAAATTGAGATATCACAAAGTGATCATCGCTACAGATGCCGACGTTGATGGTGCTCACATCAGGACACTTATATTGACATTGATGTATCGTTATTTCAGACCACTTATTGATGGAGGTTTTATATATATTGCTCAGCCACCTCTCTTCAAGATCAAATATGGTAAGGAAATACATTATGCATACTCAGACACTGAGAGAGATAACATATACAAAAAACTTGGCTTTAGCCCTTCACAAGCAGAAGAGGTAGAAGCTGAAGAAGAAGCTGAACAAGAAGAAGGGGGAGAGGAAACACAGGAAGAAGCAAAGAAAACCAAAAAGGCACCACCAGCTCAGCGTTATAAGGGTCTTGGAGAAATGAATGCTGAAGAACTTTGGGAGACAACCATGGATCCAAAACGCAGAATATTAAAGCAAGTCACGGTAGATGATGCTCAGGAGGCAGATAGGATATTTGATGTTCTGATGGGTACCGATGTACCTTCTCGCAAATCATTCATCCAGTCAAACGCAAAGCTCGCTGAGATTGATATTTAATCATAAAGTTGTATAATTCTTGTCGGAGAACTTTGATGAAGATACACTTCTTGAGGGAATTCAGCCACTCATCTCAAACTGAAAGAGTGAGGCGGTTAATCGAATCTGTAGAACAGAAGTTTCCAACTCACTGGCAGAGGATAATGCCAAGTATAACAATCTACGTCACGTCGGACGAACTTTCCGAGTGTCCTGAGTACCAGAATGAGGGCAGGGAAAACTCAGTGACTATCGATGCCTCAAAGGGGCGAGTAATCGGCCCGGCAGAAGTACAGAGCGATGGTGTTGCACTTATATGCTCGGAAATTTACAAAATTTATGCGGGCGGTAGACTCTTTGTCCTAACCGACGAAGAGATCCTACTAAACATCTGTTACAAGATGGCTGAGGTAATTTTCCTTCACTACCCCCGCGTCCAAGAACAGTTTGCAAGAACAATGGGGTCCGCTGGTATCAGGGATCTCGAGTTGTTTGGCTCCCTTGTCGCCGAAGCATTCGTAACCGAGCCCGCATTCAATAACGTGCCCCAGGAGATCCGGGCGGTAACCAAGAAGCACTTCAAGGGCTTTGATCAGCTCGTCAGAGCTTTGACAGCCTCACGGAACAATTGAACAAAGCCCTGTCCGACAACATAGTCGGCAGGGCTTGCTTTTTACTCTATCCAAAGTTTTTGTTTCTCAAATCCAAAATTTTCCTGTGTTATTCTTTCTCTTATTTTATATTAGATATTTAAAATTCACTTTCTTTCTTTGATTTCTTTTTGGATGCTTTCCAAGAAATTTTCTATTGAGAGAGAGCCGATTTTTTCTATGCGGCTTTCAACGGTTGCTTCCTTTGACTCAACTTCCTTATCACCAATCACCAAGAGGTATGGGATTTTTTGCATCTTTGCATCTCGCACTTTCTTTCCAAGAGTTTCGTTTGATTCATCAATTTCAGCTCTTATACCATCATCCATCAATTTTTGATAAACCCCTTTTGAGTATTCCAAATGCTTTTCGCTAATAGGAAGCACTTTGACTTGCACAGGCGACAGCCAGGTAGGAAAGGCACCCTCGTAATGTTCTATAAGAAACGCCATAATCCTCTCTATCGCTCCTATTGATGATCGATGAATTACAACAGCTTCTTTTTCCTCATTATTTTGATCCGTATAGTTTAATTTAAATCTCTTTGGCATTACGAAGTCATACTGCACAGTAAAAGCAGTATTTTCCTGGCCTCGCTTATCCTTCATTTGGATATCAATCTTTGGCCCATAGAAAGCAGCTTCGTTTTCTGCTTCATAAAACTTTACATCCTGATTTTGTAAAACATCTCGTAATACACCTTCTGCCTCTTCCCAGGCTTTATCATCTTTATAGTATTTTTTGTCGTCATTTCTATCACCAAGAGAAAGCCTGTACCAAAAATCATCTCCTTTTTTCAATCCAAATTTTGATGCAACATATTGTATGAGATCAAGCACTTTAAATATTTCATTCTTTGCCTGATCTTTATCAGCACAAATAATATGAGAATCTGCAAGACAAAAAGATCTTACTCGAATAAGCCCGACCAAATTACCTGAGTTTTCATAGCGATAAAGTTTAGCTAGCTCCGCAATCCGCATAGGCAAGTCTCTGTAACTTCTTGGTTTTGATAGGTAAAGTTCAAAATGGTGTGGGCAAGTCATTGGGCGAAGCATAAACTTCTCCTCATCTATTTCAATAGGGGAATACATACTCTCTTTGTAATACGGATAGTGGCCAGATTTTTCATATAGCTCAATTTTAGCAATATCAGGAGTTATCACATGTTTGTAGCCACGTTTTAATTCTTCTTCTACAACAAATTTTTCTAGTTCTCGTCTAATTGCTGCACCTTTCTCGGTATAAAGAGGTAAGCCCTTTCCTACAACATCAGAAAAAGTAAATAAATCTAGCTCACGGCCGATTTCTCTATGATCATTTTTATTTAGTTCACTCATAACCAAATAATACCAATTATTAGAAGATAGTAAATACTCAAAATATCAGATCATTGTTATCTAATTTTATGCACTTTTTTGCAAGCAAATTAATAAATATACAACTATACTTAGTTAAGTCGTGAAATGGGGAGTTGAGGAATGGTGTTTAGGGAAGTACATCCAAGTCAAACCTCGCTCGCTATGACGACCAAGTTATCCCCATATATAATTGACAAAGATATTACGGGGAATATAATGTAACTGTAGTAGTTTGACAGGGATTAGAAGATGAGTGAACTTCGGTTCCTCACACTAAACTCTTGTCACTACTTGATCTTTGCCTCCTCTTCTTTTTCAATCGCGTTGCGATTGTACAGTCCTTTTCCATGCTGAACCCGCCGCTCGCGTCGGGTTATTCTTTTTATACATTTACTTTTCAGAATCCATATCATATAATTAAAGTATTAATCTCTAACTATATTTTATGAATAAAGTACTCATAGGACTTATTATAGTCGTGCTCATAGTAGTCGGATTTTTATGGAATTCATATAACAAACTAGTAACCCTTAATGAGGGTGCAGACGCACAGTGGTCTCAAGTCGAATCTCAGTATCAACGAAGATTCGATCTTATACCAAATCTTGTCAATTCAGTTAAAGGTATCCTTACTCAAGAACAAACTATCTTTAATTCAATTGCAGAAGCAAGAACACGATACAGCGGCGCAACTAGCGCAAATGACAAGGCAAGTGCTGCTAGCGATTTGGAAAGCTCACTAGGCAGGCTCTTGGTGATAATCGAAAACTACCCAACGCTAAATTCGTCAGTAAACGTACAAGATTTGATGGCACAGCTTGAAGGTACAGAAAATAGAATTAGTGTTGAAAGAGGTAGATACAACGATGCAGTAAGAGACTACAATCTTGCAACAAAGAGATTTCCGGGAAGCCTAGTCGCAGGAATATTTGGTTTTGATGATAGAACCTACTTTGAGTCAAAAGAAGAAGCAGCGAGTGCACCTGAAGTAAACTTGTAAAATGAAAAAACTCGCAATTGCACTGTTAGTCCTCCTTGTATTAATAGGGGTTAAAACATCAGCATATTACAATCCCGGCCCTCCTACAGGCTATGTAAATGATTTTGCGCAGGTTTTTTCTGAAGAACAAAAAGAGGGGCTTGAGGCAAAACTTTCTCAATATGAAATTAATTCTTCAAATGAACTTTCTATTGTTACAATCAAAAGTTTAGAGGGTGATACTATAGAAAATTTTACTGAAAAACTATTTAAGGAGTGGGGTATAGGTAAGGAAGACAAAGACAATGGGGTCTTGATGCTTTTTGCAATGGACGATAGGGAAGTGAGGATAGAAGTTGGTTATGGACTAGAGCCCATTTTAACTGATATTTACTCTTCACGTATAATCCGAGAAACAATCGTACCTAATTTTCAAAGTGGAAATTTCTTTGAAGGAATTAGTAAATCTGTCGATCAAATAATACAAATCAGTGGGGGTACATTACCCGAAGAGCTTGCGAGCGATCCGAAACCAAATATTTTTGATCAAATTGGCCCATTCTTTCTATTTATTTTATTCTTTGGATTCAACTTTATAATGGTAATCGGTAGTATTCTTGCTAAGTCAAAATCTTGGTGGGCAGGGGGAGTTATAGGTTTTGTAATAGCTATCATACTATTTTTAATATCCACATTTTGGATTGGGTTCATTGCTGCAATGATTTTGACACCACTCGGACTGTTATTCGATTTCCTCGTTTCAAAAAGCTACAAGAAAAGCTTGATTACAGGAAATACCCCATGGTGGATGGGTAGGGGCGGGGGCAGAGTGTTTGGTGGCGGAGGTGGTTTTGGCGGTTTTGGAGGAGGCTCTTCTGGTGGAGGTGGCGCAAGCGGCCGGTGGTAAATTTAGTCCACTATAATTTTTTAGCCTTCTCTGCTATTAATGATTTTTCTCCATTACGTAGAGAAACTTTGGCTTTAACTGCAATACATTGGTCGGGCTGAAAAACTGAACTAAATTCCTGCAGGGTGCGAGGGAAAACAACAAGTTCGATTTCATCTTCCAAATCCGCCAGGGTAACGAAAAGCATTTTATCTCCTCCTTTTGTTAATATTTCTTTTTGTGCAGTTATGAGTCCACCGATTACAACGGTTTCGTTTTCTTTTGATTTTTCCTTTACTGATTTGATATTTGATTTCCCTCCCGGATGACCCGGTCCAACAGGTTGAATTTGCAGCTTTTCTTTAAATTCATCCATAGGGTGACCGGAAACATACAAGCCAAGCAATTCCTTTTCCCACGAAAGTCTCTCCCTAGGAGAAACAGGGGATGAAGGTGACAGTCTAAGTGGAGGGTGACCACTT
>CAYVXT010000050.1:0-4206 GCA_964455485.1 uncultured Candidatus Saccharibacteria bacterium | reverse complement strand
TGGCTTTATTTATTAGTCTATACGCGTGTGATCTTGGTTTTGATTGTTTATGAAGTTTTAGAAAATGCTGGAAAGTAGTTTTTGATAATTTAGTTATTGTGATTTTTGTAGGGTAAACTTTTCCCCTGCCAAATTAGTAGGGACATGTTTTTCTGTCGAAATTTTCTTTCAAGGTATTATTGTTATATGTTAAATACTGAAGTAAAAAGTGATCTGCTGACTAATGAGGAAAAACGAGTTAGGGTTTATGAGGGGGTGGGAGACCCCACCAATCCAAGTAGTGTTTCTTCTGATACTCTACTTGATGATATTAACCTGAACTGGCGTGAAAGTGATTTACCTGAGCGGGTGCGTACTAAACATGTTCATAGATTGCATCCTTATCTGGGAAAATTTATTCCTCAGTTAGTTGAAGTATTCGTCCGTAAGTATTTCACGCCTGGGCAAACGATTCTCGATCCTTTTGCTGGTTCTGGCACTACACTTGTTCAAGCTAATGAGTTAGGCATAAATGCAGTCGGTTACGATGTCTCTGCTTTTAATGTTCTTCTCTCTAGGGCAAAGACAAAGCATTATGATTTGGGGAAGGTAAAACGAGAAATTTTAGATATTCTTCATAAGGTTGAGAGTAGTCAAACTGTAGAATCTGATTCTTATCAGTCTGCTCTTTGGCGTAATAATGGGCACGGGGGGGATACTGAAGTAACATCCCCTAGTGAATATCTTAGTCAATGGTTTGCGCCTCGTGCGTTACATGAGTTGCTTATTTATCGTAATTTGATTGAATATTATGATGAACAAGACATTCTTAAGATTATTTTGTCTCGTTCTGCGCGTTCTGCTAGGCTTACGACTCATTTTGACCTCGACTTTCCTAAAGCCCCTCAAACTGAGCCTTACTGGTGCTATAAGCATAGTCGAACTTGTGCCCCGACTGATAATGCATTTCAGTTTTTGAGACGATATAGCCTTGATACAATCCGCCGTTTAGGTGAGTTTTCTAATTGTCGAACGGATGCGGATGTGCTTGTTGTGCATGGTGATAGCCGAACATCTGACATTCCTAAAGTAGATGGCGTGATAACTAGCCCTCCGTATGTCGGTTTGATTGATTACCATGAACAACATCGGTATGCTTATGAATTGCTTGGGCTTACTGATTGTCGCGATTTGGAAATAGGCGCGGCTAAACGAGGCTCAAGCCAAAAAGCTCAGAAGGAATATCAAGAATCCATTGCTCAAGTTTTTGCTAAAGCTATTGAAGCTATGCCTGTCGGCGGTCGTTTGATTGTTGTTGCAGGTGATAAATATGAATTGTATGATGATATTGCGACCTTATCTGGAGCAAGTGTTGAAGCTGTACTTCATCGCCATGTTAATAGACGTACTGGGCGTAGGTCTAGTGAGTTTTACGAGTCTGTTTTCATTTGGCAGAAGAAATAGGATGGTCAGAGTTTATGTTGCCTGAATCAAGAGACATGAAAGATGCTATTCAATCTGTTATCAAGAATTTGATGGACAAGGTTATGAATAGGGTGTTATTTGAAGACCCATTTTTGAAGGAAAAATTCCACGCTGATAAGCCTCTTTATGCGGCTTTAGTCCCTGATGAGATTTTTAAGGGGTCCCACTTTGAACGTAGATTTGTTACTCCATTTGGTAGTGCCTGGGAGGAGTTGGCGATTACTGCGGCTGAATTTGGGCTTGGCCGTGGCCTGAAAAATTATAGTATTTTCGGTACAGTGAAGTCTGAACGATTAGTGCGAATCACTCATGTTTTAAATTCTTTAGAACACCCAGCGAAGGGGGCAAAACGGACTAAACCGGATTGGCAAAGTGAATTAAGCTATGTTTTGGCCGGGGGAGGAGAGAGTATTCCGGTTCAGATAGTTTGTGATGTTTATGCTAAAGATCGTCAAAATGGTAAGAAGTATGCTTTTGAGCTTAAGGCCCCATTGCCGAACAGTGATCAGACAAAAGTTAGCAAAGAAAAGTTGCTAAAGCTTTATAGTATGGAACCTCTTCAAGTAGATGGGGCTTACTATGCGTTGCCATATAACCCCTATGGAAAGAGAGAAGATTACAACTGGAGCTTTCCTGCTCGTTGGTTTAATATGCGGGAAGATGATGTAGTTTTAATTGGGGACGAGTTTTGGGAGAAGATTGGTGGATTAGGGACTTACCAGGCTTTTATTTCAGCTGTTAATGAAATTGGGAAGGAGTATAAAGAACGTATATATCGAGAGTTTTTAGGTATAGAACCACCTATTGATTTAGGGAACAGTTTGCTTAAGTAGTATAGTAAGTTATGTTTTTGGAAAAAGGGCCTCGATAGAGTTAGTCGGGGCCTTTTTTTATTATAGGCCAGTGGTAGGGTAACGTTTTCCCCAACAAAAACTTCGCGATTTGGTAAGTTTTTTGTTGGTTTTTAGTGTAATAACTATATATTTGTTTGATTTTGTCTGTGTGTTGGGATGCTGTATGATCAGTTTATCCAAGAGTTTTGAGTATATATTGCTAGAAGTTGAAATTGTTTCGATCCGCTTTTTAGTGGTATTGGGTTTGGTAGTTATCAGATTAAACACAAACACCCCCGAAGTTTTGCCGACTGGAGGGGGTGTCCGTGTAAGTTCAGATAGGTGCTTATGTTCTATCTGTTAGAAAAATTATATCCTAGTTGAATAGTATATATATACATCTTAGCAAAACCTTTTATGCAAAAGGAAAACTGTAATTATGGTCTGGTTTTCTTTACAAGTTATGTAGAGTATCTAATAATGTTATTTCAAGCACCTTTTTTCTCAATTTGTTAGAATTAATTTGTAGGTCAAAGTTTGCCGACTGGAGACCTACTGTAAGTTCAGATAGGCGCGTTTTTTGCTCTTCGGGGGAAAAACGCGTCTATAAAATATCCTTTCTTCTTGGAGTTTTATATGCGTAAAAAAAATAACAATACCAAAAATCAGTTCCTTCAAATCTCGGTAAATGAGACTATAGCTTTTATTGCTATGGTTGTCTTGATTGGATTCGCTATTTATCGAGATAGTGCTAACACCGCTTTGTTTGCTTTTCTTAGTGCTATTGTGCCGATTATTTTTAACCGGACTTTGAGAAAGTGAAGGGGACGTTCCCCCCTGCAAACCAGATCGCCCGAACATGAATGCGATCCCATTTTTCCCTACTTAGCGTTATCTCTTGATGTATGTGGCGACCATTTGCTAAGTTCTTCCTTGCCGTTATAGCCTTTTTACTCTTGGGTGTAGGGTTTTTGGAACCCTATCGCCTGGGATTCTTTGTCATTTTGGGTCTGGTCATTTTGAGTGGTTTACTCAGGCAGATTGATGTAGGTGCCCCCCAGAAGAAAGCGGAGAAAACACGGCGTGGAAGACCTTAGTAGGGAGAAAAACGCCCTATACCCCCTATTTTGGGCTTGTAGGGGCTTTTAGGCGGCTATTTGGAGAAAAGTTTTTTGTACCAGGGTTGCAGTTTGTACTCTTGGAATTCACTATTGAGACTTCGTAGCAGTGCCCTTTCATGTAGGAGCTTTTCATTTAGTTCATCTAATTGACGTTCTAATTCGGGGATTCTGGCTAGACCAGCGCGCAGTTGCTCTATTTCTCTGGCTACTTCGGGAATGAGGGAAAGAACATCTTTTTCAACTGGTTCGCTCTCGACAACTTGTAGCTTTGCAATAATTTCTTCCGTACTTAGCCCCTGCCCGGACAATTCCCGAATCTTTCTGAAGTTGAGAATATCGTCTTGGGTGTAGGCCCGTCTGCGGTTCTTTCGACGTGCGGTGGGTGACAAGCAGACCTCAAATTCTTTCGCGTAGCGACGCAGGGAACTGGCCGGGATGTCTAACATTTGGGAGACTTGAGAAGGTGAAAAGGGCATGATGAGCGAAACCGTAAGCAGATTCGAGTTTAGAGCGCAATTGGCGACAATTGGCGATTACGTGTGTCTTGCTATTGTAGTATAATTTTTGAAAAGAAACGCCCTCGATGCGCTAACACCGAGGGCAACCGTTGAAGGGTAGACACCCTCTACGGCGACCCAATTATAAGCGAGGTAGACACATGCAAACGCTTACTATCATCATATACCTTTTTTTCTTATTAGTCATTCTAAATAACCGCTCTATCAGGTTGCCTGTTTTGCGTCGGTTGGGAGTTTTAGCCCTGCTTTTGGTTGGCTTTTTGGCCGGAT
>CAYVXT010000049.1:0-24298 GCA_964455485.1 uncultured Candidatus Saccharibacteria bacterium | reverse complement strand
GGAGGAGGGAAGCTCAAAGGATGTAGTCAAAAAATTGAGAGAAAGAATAAAAAAACTTGAGCAAGACTCTCAAGAGTATTTGACTGGTTGGCAAAAAGAGAGGGCGGAGAGTGTAAACATAAAGAGAAGAGCTGAGGAAGATAAAAAAGAGTTTGCAAAATATGCCAACGAAAATTTGATAAACGAAGTCTTGCCTGCGCTAGATAGTTTTGACCTTGCTTTTGCAAACAAAGCTTCTTGGGAGAGTTTGCCTAAAGAGTGGACCAAAGGCATTGAATATATTTATACTCAACTTCTCTCAGCTCTTGAAGCAAATGGAGTAAAAAGGATTTATCCGCTTGGAGAAACTTTTGACCCATCTCGCGATGAAGCGCTTGGTATGGTACCAACAGAAAAACAAGAAGATGACCACAAAATTTTGGAAGTCATCCAACCCGGCTATTCATTTCATGGTAAAACCTTGAGAAGTGCGAAGGTTAAAATCGGAGAAGTTAGAAGCTAGAAGCTGGAATCTAGAATCTAGGTAAAAGCAAAGCCGCTGGGGTGAGCCAGCGGCGGTGATGGGTGCGATGTGTCGTGGTTAGCCGAAAATGTACTTGGCGGCAATTGCAATTGCGACGCCTTGGTACAGAAAGTGGTGCGATATCGTGAACTTTACTCTCTTTTCCTCGAGGAATGTGTTCACAACTGCGATCAGGAGTACAATCCATTGAAATGCATAGATTGCAAAAGTAATCCAAAACAGAAACTGTGCCATGTGATTCCTGTTGAAAATTGTATCAAATTATACAAAATATGTCAAGTACTCAAAAGACGAAGGTAGTTGTATAATTTCAGAGCAAAATTTAATGGTTATCTCCCCATTACCTCCCCTGAACAAGGGGAGGTCCACGCGAAAGCGGGGGTGGGGTTCATTATTAATTAATCTTCAAACAATATGTCAAAAATAATCGGAATTGATTTAGGAACAACAAATTCAGCAGTAGCGGTGATGGAGGCGGGCAATCCGAAAATAATTGAAAACGCAGAAGGTGCTCGCACAACTCCTTCTATTGTTGCTATATCAAAAACCAATGAAAGATTGGTTGGCCTTTTGGCGCGCAGGCAGGCGGTGACAAATCCAAAAAACACCGTTTTTGGCATAAAAAGATTTATCGGTCACAATTTTGACGAGGATGCCATACAAAAAGATAAGGGAACGGTGCCTTTTGAAATGTCCAAGTCAGATACAGGTGGAGTGCTCGTAAAAATTGGAGATAGTCAATATAAGCCGGAAGAAATTTCTGCGATGATACTCTCAAAACTCAAGGCTGATGCTGAAGCAAAGTTGGGCGAAAAAATAACCGAGGCGATTATTACTGTGCCCGCATACTTTAATGACGCTCAAAGAAAGGCTACCAAGGACGCTGGAGCAATCGCAGGACTAGACGTGAAGAGGATTATAAATGAGCCAACAGCTGCGGCGCTTGCGTACGGCTTTAACAAAAAGAAAGACGAACAAATTGCAGTCTTCGACTTTGGAGGTGGAACTTTTGATATTTCTGTATTGGAGGTGGGCGATGATGTGGTGGAAGTGAAGGCAACAGATGGTGACTCGCACTTGGGAGGTAAAGATATTGATCAAAAAATCATTCACTATCTTGCGGACGAATTTAAAAAAGAAAGCGGTATAGATGTCACCAAAGATCCTTTGGCACTTCAGAGGTTGGATGAAGCGGCAGAAAAAGCAAAGATAGAGCTTTCAACAGCAATGGAAACTGAAGTGAATATTCCATTCATCACCTCTGACTCTTCAGGGCCTCGCCACCTTCTCATCAAAATGAATAGAGCAAAGCTTGAAGAAATCGCTGATGAATTTATTCAAAGAGCTATCACCATAACCAAAAGGGCAATTGAAGCTTCTCCTTTCAAAGTGGAAGATATTGATGAAGTGGTGCTTGTAGGAGGTCAAACAAGGATGCCAAAAATAATTGAGGAAGTTAAAAAGTTTTTTGGTAAGGAACCAAACAAGTCAATCAATCCAGATGAAGTGGTGGCACTCGGTGCAGCAATACAGGGAGGTATCATTGCCGGAGATGTGAAAGATATTTTGCTTCTTGATGTTATACCGCTTTCTCTTGGTATTGAAACTATGGGAAGTGTGGCTACAAAATTGATTGAAAGAAATACCACTATCCCGGCTTCAAAATCGCAAGTATTTTCAACTGCTGCGGACAATCAAACAAGTGTTGAAATACACGTGGTCCAAGGTGAAAGACCTCTCGCTTCCGACAACCGTTCACTTGGAAGATTTATATTAGATGGCATTCCTCCTGCTCCTCGTGGTGTGCCACAAGTGGAAGTGACATTTGATATTGATGCAAATGGTATTTTGAATGTAAAAGCCAAAGACAAATCAAGTGGCAAAGAGCAATCAATAAAAATTGAAGGTAGCTCCGGACTTTCACAGGGGGAAATTGAAAAGATGAAAAAAGATGCAGAGATGCATGCCGCTGACGACTTGAAGAAAAAGGAAGCTGCTGAAGCAAAAAATTTAGCAGAACAAATGATTTACACAGCCGAAAAAGCACTCAAAGATGCGGAAGGGAAGATAGGTGATGAAATAAAAACAGGAGTAAATGCAAAAATTGATGAACTAAAAAAAGTCAAAGATGGTACAGAAGTTTCTGCAATAAAATCTGCTACAGAAAATCTTTCAAAAGAAATGCAAAAGATAGGGGAGGAGATGAGGAAACAGAATCCATCCGACTCCGCTAAAGCTTCGCCGGACAAGGAATCTGGAAGCCAGGAAAAAGCAGGAGAAGAAAAAAAGCCGGAAGATACAGAGCAGAAATAATAAACAGAATCGCCCCACACTTACGTTGGGGCGATTGTTTTAGAGCATCTTGCCAAAAAATTCGGTTTGCATTGAAAATATTTTGTCCAGATCTGTTACGGAGAAGTTGCTCATGCTACTGATTTTGATATGGTAATGCCGTCTGCTACCAAGTTCTTTTTTGGTCCATAAAACCTCGTTTTTCCGTTTCACTTGTCTCCAACCTCTTTATTGGAGAGATAGCCACAAAATGTCTGCTTCCTCAGATAAGAAGCGAAACCGGGGAGTATGGTTGCCATCACGGAAGCATTCAACAAGTAACATACAAATACCTTTCCAAAATTGATATTACTCCTTAAATTGATAAAATCAATACATCAAATAACTCACCCCCACCCCTCCCTTACTACAAGGGAGGGGAGTGACGAGCATTTTTCCTATTAAGATGTATAACGATCAAATCAATAAATCACGTCGGAAAAGATTAAGAATAAATTCAACAGAAGCGGAGAAAATACTTTGGGGTAAGGTGAGAAACAGAAAATTAAAGAATCTAAAATTTTATCGTCAGTACAGTGTTGGTCCGTATATTCTAGATTTCGTTTGTCCAAAGTTAAGACTTGGAATTGAGCTTGATGGTGAGCAACATAAAGAAAATAAAGAGTATGACGAAGAAAGAGAAATTTTCTTGAACAAAGCTGGTGTCCATGTTCTTAGGTTTTGGAATAATGAAATACTAAGTAATATTGATAATGTTCTAGAAAAAATCACAGAATTCGAACGCTCGCAATTCCCTCCCTTGTAGTAAGGGAGGGACCACACGAAGTGAGGAGGGTGAGTTATTTCAATTGAAATTCATCTCATTTTTTGCTATAATTAACAACGAAATTAGGTGTCCTCCTTCGCTAAAGCTTCGGCGGGATGCTCATAATTTCATAAAATTAAATTTTGAAATTATGGCAAAAAACTACTACGACATTCTAGGAGTAGACAAAAAGGCCTCAAAAGACGAGATAAAGAAGGCTTTTCGTTCACTCGCCCACAAATACCACCCCGACAAGAAAGGTGGCGATGCTGAGAAGTTTAAGGAAGTAAACGAAGCTTACACAGTGCTTTCCGACGACCAAAAGAGAGCTCAATATGACACGTATGGGCAGACTTTTGCTGGGGGAGCCGGCCAAGGAGGTTTTAATGGTTTCCAAGGTGGTTGGCAAGACTTTGGTGGTTTCGATTTTTCAAACTTTGCTCAAAGTGGTGGTTTCCAGCAAGATTTTGATTTAGGTGACATATTTGGAGAATTTTTTGGTGGTGGCAGGAGGCAGGCAAAACGTGGCAGAGATATTTCGATAGATGTAGAACTTTCATTTGAAGAGTCTATATTTGGAGTTGATAGAGCCTTCTTACTTAATAAAGTTTCAGTTTGTGAAGTTTGTGGCGGAAATGGTGCAAAAAAAGGTAGCGAAATGGTTGAATGTAAAACCTGTAATGGTAAAGGTAAAATAAGGGAAGTTAAAAAATCAATTTTCGGGTCTATAGAAATGGCTCGCACATGCGAATCGTGTAGTGGAAAAGGAAAGGTGCCAAAAGATAAATGTGAAGCCTGTGCAGGTTTAGGTATACTAAAAAAAGAGGAGGAAGTAAAAGTCAAAATTCCAAGTGGAATTGATAATGGGGAAATGATACGTCTTTCTGGTGCTGGTGAAGCTATAAAAGATGGCGCTTCTGGAGACCTTTATATTAAAGTTCATGTTAAAAAACATAAAACCTTTAGAAAGGAAGGTAGTGATTTGGTTATGAATTTAGATGTAAAACTTTCGGATGCTCTACTTGGAGCTGAGTATGATATTCAAACACTTGACGGGGTTTCAAAGTTGAAAATTCCAGAGGGTATAAATACTGGTGATATTTTACAAATAAAAGGAAAAGGGGTGCCTCAAGGAAAATCTAGAGGTGACATTTTAGTTCACGCCAAAGTGATTCTTCCTAAAAAACTTACAAAGGCGGCCAAAGAAGCTATCCAAAAACTCAAAGAGGAGGGGATATAATAAGGACAATTAAGTTGGTGTACACAAAAAATTGGAGCGTAACTCCAATTTTTTGTGTTAAAATATTTTTATGGCGAGATCTATGGTGCTTGGAAATGGCAATACACTTGCTTGCTTAGATAATTTCGGGCAAGTGCGCGATTTTTATTTCCCTTATGTAGGTCAGGAAAATCATATTGGGCAAAACCAAATTCATAAATTGGGGGTATTTGCAGATAACAAAATGCATTGGCTTGATAACGGTGAATGGGATACAAATGTTCACTTCTTGGGGCGTTCTATGGTAGGTCGGTTAGAAGCAACAAACCGGCATATAGGCATTGAGATTATTACAAGTGATGTTGTATATAACGAAAAAAATATTTTTCTAAGGAAAGTTGAGGTTAAAAACAAAAACAATTACGCAAAAAAAGTTAAGATATTTTTTAATCAGCAATTTAAAATAGGAGACACCAATCATGCTGATACAGCTTATTTTTCAAGTACCATTGAGTCGATAGTGCATTATAAAGGTAGAAGGGTCTTTTTAGTTGGAGGAGTTTGTGATGATAAGCACTTCGATGACTATAGTATTGGCTTTTGCGGAATAGAAGGTAAGGAAGGAACTTGGAGAGATGCTGAAGACGGAGAGCTTTCAAAAAACCCCATTGAGCATGGTATTGTAGATTCGGTTATAGGTTGGAGCCGGGAAATACCTTCCAATGGTTCGGTCACTATATATTATTGGGTCGCTGCAGGAGAAACCTACCGAGGGGTCTGTGAACTTTTAGAATATGTGCTTCAAAAAACCCCCCAACACTTATTAGAATCCACACAGGATTTTTGGCAAGCATGGGTTGAACAGGTGCCAATTTCTATGGATGGCCTTTCTGATCAAACAAAAGATCTATTCTATCATTCGTTGCTTACAATGCGGGCACATACAGATGACCGCGGAGGTATTTTGGCCTCTGTAGATTCAGGTAATATACAGTATGGTGGCGATAACTATGTTTATGTGTGGCCGAGAGATGCGTGTTTTTCGGCGTGGGTTTTTGACATGGCTGGTTTCCATGGTCCAGCAAGAAAATTTTATGAATTTGCAAATGAGGTTTTGACTGAAGAGGGTTATATTTTGCATAAATATCAACCTGACTATTCGCTTGGAAGTTCTTGGCATCCATGGGTCAAAGACGGTAAAAGGCAGTTAGCAATACAGGAAGATGAAACGGCTATACTGTTGGTGGGTTTGTGGGAGCATTATATAAGAACAAAGGATTTAGAATTTATTGAAACTATTTACAATAGTTTAGTAAAAAGGTCAGCCATGTTTTTGATAAGGTATAAAGATATACATACCAACTTACCACTACCGAGCTATGATTTATGGGAGGAAATTTATTCTGTTTCTGCATTTACAACATCTCTTGTGCACGGAGGTCTTATGGCTGCTGGAAATTTTGCAAAAATGCTTGGCAAGGAGGAAGACATGTCGCTGTTTTACCAAGAAGCTGAACTTTTCAGAAAAGCTGTATTAAATAACTTGTGGGACAATGATGGCAAATATTTCTTCAAACTTATAGGTGAGGATGCAAAAAATAAAGATAATCGTTTAGATGCAAGCAATTTTTATGGACCATTCAGGTTTGGGGTAGTTTCTCCAGATGACCCACGATTGAAAGAGGCATTTTCAATATATTGGAATCGATTGAGTCGGGGAATAAAAATTGGCGGTTTGGCTCGTTATGAAAATGATGTGTACTCTCATGTTGGCGGTGACTCAGCAGGCAATCCTTGGTTTGTAGTCACTTTATGGATGGTTCAATACCTGATAGCTACAGCTAGGACAGAACAGGATTTGGTGAATATCGTAAAACATATTGAATGGGTAACTAAATTTTCAAAATCTGGGATGTTATCAGAACAATTAAATCCTTACACAGGGGAACAAATATCTGCTACCCCTCTTGCATGGAGCCATTCCGAATTTGTCAGAACTGTGCTTGAATATGAAAGCAAGCTCACTCAGGTGCGCGGCAATAAAAATGGCTGAAAATCCAAAGGAAAAAGAAATTATGTGGCACTCTTTGGGTGTGGCTACAGTATTTGAGAAGCTATTAACACAAGACAATGGCTTATCAAGAAACGAAGCACAAAAAAGATTGCTAGAAAACGGTCCAAATGCGTTGCCCGAAGGCAGAGAGCCCTCACTCATCTCTATTTTTTTTGGTCAGTTTAAAAATCCACTTATATATGTCCTAATATGTGCGGCGGCTGTTGTGAGTACTATAGGAGAGGTAACTGATGGATTGATAATATTTTTTGTTTTAACCTTAAATTCTATTGTAGGAACAATACAAGAAGGCAAAGCACGTAAGACTCTTAAATCCATAAAACAGTTTACTCGAGGTACAGCGGTAGTTTCGCGCGATGGCATTGAAATGGAGTTGCCTGATGAGGATCTGGTGGTGGGAGATATTATAATTTTGCGCGATGGTGATAAGGTACCAGCTGATGCTCGTCTTATTTCCGTACAAAGCTTTAAGGTTAACGAATCTGCCCTTACAGGCGAATCCGAGCCTACAGAAAAAAATATTGAAATATTAGATGAAAAGACTTCACTCCCTGAGCGAAAAAATATAATTTTTAAAGGAACCTTGTGTGTTTCTGGTCAGGCGAAAGCTGTTGTGGTGAGTACCGGTATAAATACTTTTATAGGAGGTATCTCTGAAAAATTAAGCAATATTGATACCGAAATGCCACTAAAAGTAAAAATTAGGGCATTGTCCAGAATGATAGGTGTTGCTGTTTTTGTTGCAGTTGTTCTGATGTTCGTTATAGGGTTGGCTAGAGGTATAGGGCTTAAAGAGGTCTTTTTCACTGCTACTGCTGTATCTGTCTCACTTATTCCAGAAGGGTTGCCAGTAGTTATCACGTTAATACTAGCAAAGGGTGTTTACCGAATGGCAAAAAGAAATGCATTAGTCAAAAACATGCAGGCAGTTGAAGCTCTAGGCCAAGCAAATGTTATAGCTGTAGATAAAACAGGCACAATAACCAAAAATGAGCTCATGGTTGAGCGGGTCTATGTTGACCGCAAAGATTTTAAAGTCTTGGGTTCAGGTTTTTCTCCAGAAGGCAATATATTATTGTCTGAAAAAATTATTGATCCAGTCAACCATGAAGAACTGTTACTTGCTGGTAAAATCGCTACTTTTTGTGCTAATGCTAGCGTTGAGCTATTAGAGAATGGAGAAATAAAAGTATTAGGTGATCCTACAGAGGCCGCTCTTCTTATGCTAGGTGAAAAAACAGGTTATAAGAAAGAGGAACTTGAATCCGAAGAACCAAAAGTACTTGATGCGCCCTTCGATTTCAAACACAAATTTCATACTACGTTACATAAATCAAGCGAAGGCTTTACTTTATCTGTCGTCGGCGCTCCTGAAAGCATATTTAAGCAAACCCATTATATTTGGGACGAGGGAAGTGTCCGTACAATTAATGATGATGATAAACAAGAAATAGATAAAAAAATTAAGGAATATTCGAGCGAAGGATTAAGGATTTTAGCTTTCTCGTTTTATAAAGGAGTCGACTCGTCCATAGATATTGAAAATATGCCCCAACTTATATTTGGGGGATTGTATGCAATGGCCGATGTTTTGAGAGAGGAGGTGGCAAGTGCGGTTTCTGAGGTAAGACTAAGTGGTATAAAAACAGTAATGATCACTGGTGATTTCCCTGGTACTGCTGAATCTATTGCGCGTGAAGCAAACATATTTATAGATGGTAATAGGGTGTTAACCGGAGACATGATAGAAGGTCGCGCCCCTAACGACCTTGCAAATGATCTTAAAAATGTAGCTGTTTTTGCAAGAGTGTTGCCAGAGCATAAACTTTCAATTGTGGAAGCATATAAATTACGCGGTGACATAATAGGAATGACAGGAGATGGTGTGAATGACGCGCTATCTCTTCAAGCGGCGCATTTAGGTATAGCAATGGGTAAGGGTGGAACTGAAGTGGCCAAGGAAGCTGCGGACATAGTATTACTAGACAACAATTTTAAAAGTATAATTGCAGCAATTGAAGAGGGTAGATCAATATATGCCACAATAAAGAAAGTTGTTTTATATTTGATATCAACTAGTTTAGGTGAATTTTTGTCTATTGCTGGAGCTATGGTTTTGGGATTGCCATTACCTTTATTCCCAAGCCAGATACTTTGGATGAATTTAGTTACCGATGGTTTTATGGTGGTGGCACTGGGTTTTGAACCAAATGTGTCTCTTAAAGACGGCAATAATGATACAAGTTTGTTACCAAGAAAATCTTTTATACGAGCACTACTCATGAGTACCACAATGATGATTGGTGCGCTTACGCTTTTTTCAGTATATATGGGAACCTCAAAGGCTTGGACTGTTTCGTTAACTGTACTTGTTGTCTATCAATGGTTTAACGCGTGGAATGTAAAATCTGATCGCAAAACAGCATTTTATAAGCCATTTTCCAATCCGTTTTTACTTCTAGGTCTATTTGGGGCTACCTCGTTTCATTTATTGGCAGTTTATCATCCATTTTTAAATAAATTACTCAAAACTGTTCCGCTTGCTTTGAATGACTGGTTGCTCATTGTTTTGGTTGCTTCGTCCATAATAATCGTCGAAGAAGTCAGGAAAATAATATATAAATTTATAAAATAATGTTTGGCTTTAAAAAAACTATAAGTGTTTGTACTCATAACGGAAGCTTCCATGCGGATGAGGTTTTTGCCTGCGCAACTTTATCTATTTGGGCAGATAAGAATGGATATAAACTTAAAATACGAAGAAGTCGTGACCCAGAAATAATCGAAAAGTCGGATATAGTAGTCGATGTTGGGATGGTGTACGATCCAGAAAATGGGCGGTTCGATCATCATCAAAAGGGTGGTGCTGGTACTCGCCCCAATGGTATACCGTATGCCTCATTTGGACTAGTATGGAAGCATTATGGTGAAATGATATGTGATTCTGCAGAGGTGGCGAGTATTATTGATAACAAATTGGTAGTACCTGTAGACGCTAAAGATAATGGGGTTACTATCATAAAATCAGTTTATCCTGGGGTTGAAGAATATTCCATAACCAGAGATATTATTGTAGCGTTTAGAAAAAGTTGGAAAGATAAATTAAGCCAGAACGATGTTAATTTTGTTGAAATTCTCAATTTTGCCAAAACAATTCTTTTGAAGGAAATCGATTCGCAAACTGCGCTTTTGGAGGGTAAAGATATGTTTATCAAAATGATTGAAATGTATGGTGCTAATGAAATAACGGTAATTGATAAAGATGTGCCATGGGAAGAGTTGACCGCTACCAAATATCCACAAATTAAATATATGATATATCCGGAACCAGAGACAGATTCTTGGTGTATAGAAACCCCTCGAGACAATGTTTATATGTACGAAACCAATCGGGTTTTGTTTCCAGATAACTGGCGGGGCTTGCGAGATGAATATTTAGTCAAGGTTTCTGGTGTAAAAGATGCTATTTTTTGCCACAAGGGAGGGTTTTTTGCAGTTGCTAAAACAAAGGAAGGGGCCATAGAGATGGCAAAAAAGTCTTTGCAAGAAGCCAAAAAATAAGCTATATTTTCCGTACAATGGCATACAAACCTACTATAGGTCTTGAGATACATGCTGAGCTCAAAACCAAAACAAAAATGTTCTGCTCGTGCAGGAATGATACTGAAGAAAAGCGTCCTAATGTGAATATTTGCCCTATCTGTATGGGACACCCAGGTACTTTGCCTGTTATAAACAAAGAGGCTGTAAAAAGTGTCATAAAGGTGGGCATGGCGGTTCATGGCAAAATAACAGAAGAATCAGAGTTTGATAGAAAAAATTATTTTTATCCCGATATTCCAAAAGGCTACCAAATCAGTCAATATAAATATCCTCTTGTGTCAGGTGGAGAGCTTGCTGGAGTTAAATTAACAAGGATTCATCTCGAGGAAGATACTGCAAAATCTTCACATTTATCTGGCGAGGCCAAAACAGATTTTGATAATGATGGAGATTATAGCTTGGTAGATTTTAATCGTGCTGGAGTGCCCTTAATGGAGCTCGTGACTGAACCTGTAATTCATAGTGCTAAAGAAGCTGCGCATTTTGCTAAAGAATTACAGCTCCTACTACAATATCTTAAAGTTGCAGAAGCAAATATGGAAAAAGGGGAGATGAGGGTTGAGGCCAATATATCGATAAGTGATACAGATAAATTTGGTACAAAAGTAGAGGTTAAAAATCTAAACTCGTTCCGTTCTGTCGAAAAAGCTATAGAATTTGAAGTTAAAAGGCATGAAGAACTGATCAAAAGTGGTGGTAAAGTTATACAAGAAACGAGGGGGTGGGATGAGGCGAAACAAATAACCTTTTCTCAGAGGGTAAAGGAAGACTCTCACGACTATAGATACTTTCCAGACCCCGATTTGCCTAAACTTAAAATAAGTGATATTCCCGAGTTTAGATCTGACATACTTAAATCTGAGCAAAAGGAAACTCCTTTTGAAAAAAGAGAACGATTAAAGGTGTATGGCATTAAGGACGCAGATATTGAGTTTTTCATATCTAACATTTCTCTGTCAGGATTATTTGAGGAATCAGCAAAAGCCTTGGATCCATCAGAGATTCAACTGCTTTCTAATTATATTGTCAGTGATGTTGCCAGTTTGGGTGAGATGGGACAAATATTGGAACCTAATAATCTATCAGAACTCATAAAAATGGTATCGAGAGGGGATATTTCGTCTCGTGGTGCAAAGGATATACTTGTAATAATGGCAGAAACCAAAGACACACCTAAAAATATAGCTGAAAAAAATAGGTTGTTCCAGAAAAGTGATCGGAGTGTTCTTGAAAAAATCGCTGAAGATGTGATTTTGGAAAACCAAAGTATAGTTTCAGAATATAAGAATGGTAAAATGGCAGCTTTACAATTCCTTATAGGTCAAGGGATGAAAATTTCAAAAGGATCAGCTAATCCTCAGGTTTTGAAGGAGATATTTACTCAAAAGTTGTCCTAGTTTGATTTGTGCTTATTAACAAATTGCTTATAATCTGTCTGGTTTTTAAATTTATTCATTATATGGTCTGTGCAAAGTAGTGATTGCCATCTATTTGAACCAATATAATCCATGTAACTTGACCACTTATAATCCTCCTGATTTTCGCTGTAAGAAAAGGGTAATAAATGAGTACGGGCTGACTGTGCTAACAACTCATCCATATTGCCCAATATGTTAGCCTTAAATGGTCCGCTAAAAACGTGTCCGCGCAGGCCATATTTAGAATTAAAATATTTACTGTATGAAGTTAAAACTCGTTGCATAAAAACTGAAAGCATAGCCTCTTCCAGGTTTTTTAATATTATTTCAAATTTATTTCCAACTACTGCAAAGCATAAAAGCTCAATAGTTCTAGAACTAATTATTTCACTCTGTACTCTATCACTAGGCATAAAAGATCCCTTTTTAAGGTAACGTTCGCCGTACCAGGATATATTGTATAAACGGGTAGGGGACTGCATGTGTGTAATCAAGAAAATAAATCTGACTTTATCTTCGTCATCTCTAAATATTTCCTGAGATGCAGCACCTAAGCCAGAACCATAATAAAATTTGTTATCGAAAAATGTTTGATACCTCATTTGTAAATTTAATTATATCAGTAACCAAATTCAAAATAAGACTTAATGTGGATAATTAAACCCAGGCTTTGGTTATCTATCGCTCGGCTTTAAGTATAGACAAATAAATATAATACTTATATAGTTGGTACGCTAAATGGCGAAAATTTATTGGATAAAATGGTAAAATTAATAAACATCTCCTTATTGTTTTATAATAAAAATGATGTTTTGCATAATTGGTAAAAAAATAATCAGTTGATTGTATGAATAAAATATTTTATAAATAAACACGTAAGTTGTTTATGCGTGATAACAACTATTTGAAGACTATTTACATTATGGGCAATAAAAAATAAGCAAAGCAAACTGAAATAGCAAAATTTTATACAGAAAAAGGTAGTTTATTATTTAGAATTACAAAACCAAACTTTAAAAGTCCGTACAGCTTTTAGAAAAATAAGATAAGTTAGGCGAATTCAATTTTAATATCAATAAATTTTATTAAAATACTTTTGACCATACATATATATGGGTATTGTCAAAAATACTATAGAAACTATAAAATCATTCTCTCATTTAATAAATAAATATTAGTTTCAAATATATTTATAATTAAATTATCATCGAAATTGAACCAATAAATATTTGGAAAATATTCAAAAAAATATTTAGATATTCGCAATTATAAATGACTGTCGGCAGGGGAATGGTTACTCATTAAGATGTTGCACAGTAAGCTTCTTGATCTCGTCTTTCTTTTCTTGTATAACTTTTGGACTAGATTCAATCAATTCCAATACACTTTCTATATCAGAAACATCGTAGACCCTGTAATTATTGAAGGGGTGCCTATGAGCTTTGAGCTTCCCAGAATTATCCCAGTTTCTAAGTGTCATTTTGGAAACACCTAGTATTCTGGACGCGTCTTTGATTGTTATATATTTTGCCATTATAAGATTATTAAACATTACTAAACCTTTATAAATAAGTATACAAATTTTATATATTTAATAAAGATTATATATGTTAATTAGATTTTATATATTTGTTTTAAATAGCATGAGGGTGATACTACTACTAAAGTCACAATTTAATTTTCTGAATAAATTTTTATAAATATAGATATTAATTTTTAATTTTAGTTTTTTATGATTCTTTTATTTAAACCTTAACTTAGCCATATTTTTTTGAATTTTTATTTTAAATTTTATTTTTTTAGAATCTAAATTTTATTATATTTATCCCCATTTTTTCTTTCTTCTCGTCCATCCGAGATTGTATAATTATATTGATGGATAAAGCTCTTATAATTGATGGCAAAACGTATATCTCGGCAAAAAATGCTACTCAACTTGTTGGGTATACGAGTGATTACATAGGCCAGCTTTGTCGAGCAAACAAAATTCCTGCAAAACTTGTTGGCAGGAGTTGGTACGTTTCGGAACAAGATTTGATTAGGCATAAAAATTCTAAAGGAGCTCAATTTGTGAAAAGTAGTCGAAACAGATCAAAAAAACATCATAGTATTAACGATCGAAGTCAAAATTTTTACGCGAATAATGAAATAGGAGATTTAAAAGAAAGCCCTATCAATTTAAACTCTAATACTGAATCAAGTGTTCATGAATTTAGCCAAGATAATGTTGTTTATGAGCAAAATGTTGTAAAGCCTAGGCTTTATGGAATTCCATCTCGTCTTGGCGAGAAGGTTATAACTCCATTAAGTTACGAAAAGGAGGAAAAAGAGTTATTTCCTGTTTTAAGGCGTGAGGTTTTTTTGTCATCTATTGATTTTGATAGGGCTAAAAAAAGGTACGATAGCCTACATTCATTGCCAGATCGATATATCAAATCTGGCTTATTTGCTTCAACAATAGTAATCGTTGCAATTTTTATATTTAATTTAGGTTTTTTGCTTAATGCGGGTAGTAGTCATATTAAGCATTTGTTTCCAAATGCTTATAAAGAGGTTTCTATGCTCTCCAGTGGAAAATTCAGTGTAGTTCCAAATTTGAATATAGAAAAAATAGATATTTCAGAAATTAAAAATTTAAATATTGCTGCTGCGGGAATTTCTTATAATCAATTTGAGTCAGCTTTTTCTTGGTTTAAAAATATTGGTGTAAAAATTGTTAAACCTTGGATACAAAGTGAACCTCAAATAAATGTTGTGGTGGTAAAAAATGAAAATGTTTTAGAGGGTGAAAAAAATAAACTTCCCTCATCAGTAGAATCCTCAAAAGTAGATATTGTTCCAAGTCAGGCTAATCAGTCAAAAATAATTTTTGTTCCATCGACAAATCAAGAATACATTGATTCAAAAATTTCAGAAAGATTTGATGATTTCAAAACATCTTTTTTACTGAGTTCAATAACTCCAAATGTTAATCGCTTTTACGTAACTCGACAAAATGATGCAATTATAAATTCAATCAACAATTCTGCCGGAAGTTCATCTCAAGGCTCGGGCGGTGCATCATCACTTTCTGATCTTTCTGATTTATCTCTTGGGGCTCTCAATTACGGTGATTTACTAATGTACGATGGGTCCAATTGGGTAAATGTAGCAACATCATCCTTAGGCATATCAGGTTCAGGTACTGTTACTTCTGTTACTGCTGGGGCTGGATTATCTGGTGGGGTAATAAGTACGACTGGGACAATTTCGTTAGATATAGCAAATGCAAACACTTGGACTGCAAAGCAGAATTTTTTTGGGGCAGCTTCTTCTACATTGATTTCTGGAAATCAAGCATGGTTTGGTAGTACAGCCACTACAACTATTACAAACTCTGGTTGGATCGGTCAGGGTACATCGACTCCGTTTGCCCAACTATCTGTTAATTCAGAAGCTGGTAATGCTGCATTGGTGGTGGGAAGTTCGACCGCAACAAGTTTGATTGTAGATAAAAATGGTAATGTGGGTATTGGTACAGCATCGCCTACCCGGTTATTAGATGTAAATGGAATAGTAAATGCTAAAGAATATTATTTGTGGGATCAAAGAGTTTTGGCTGGGACCGCAAATCAACTCATTTTAAACTACACCGGTTCATATACTTCTGTAGGAATAAATACCTTAGGAGTTGAAAGGTTAAAAATTGATACAGATGGTAAAGTTGGTATTGGTACATCTACACCTCAATACCTTTTAAATCTTGCTACAACAACACGTGCCCAACTATCATTAACGGGTAATATCTCTGATTCTCCATGGACATTCAGATCAATTGGTTCCAACTTGTATATAAGTACTTCTAGTCCAACTACTTTTTCAACCACCTCTATCTCTGCTCTTGAAATTGCCGGTGGCGGCTTCGGTACCACCACAGTTCGCGGATTAAATATTTCTGGTCAAGCTACATCAACATCAAATGTTGGATTTAATATCACTAGTGGTTGTTATGCGGTGAACGGATCTTGTATAAGTGGAGGAGTTGGAAGCGGAGCATCATCAACACTTCTTGCTGACTTCAATACATTTTCAAATACAAATAATTTCACAGGGAAGCTAGGACTTGCATCGTCGTCACCTTGGGCAAAACTTTCAGTCAATTCAATTGCAGGTGAACCAGCTTTTGTGATTGGGTCATCAACAAAGACTGATTTTATAGTTGATAGTTTTGGAAGAGTAGGAATTGGTACGACTACTCCAAATGCTGAACTCACAGTGGTGGGGCGTATAAGCAATTTGATTTCTACTAGTACTCAATTTTCTATAGCAAGTACAACCATCTTAAGCAGTCCACCATATGACCTTTTTATACAAGGAAATTTGGCTGTTACTGCGAATGGTGAAATATCTATATACGATATATCAAATCCAAACGAGCCAATGTTTATAGGCTCTACTTCTGGTGGAAACAGCTTCGACAGTGTAGTTGTTAGTGGAAGATATGCTTATGCAACAGACGCAGGATCAAGTTATGGTTTTGCGGTTATAGATATTTCAAATGCTTCTTCTCCGAGAGTCATCTCAAGTTTCTTCCCAAGTTCGTTACCTGCAAAAATGCTCGTATCTGGGAAAACAGTGTATGTGGTGGATGAAAATAATGGACTGATTTCTGCTGTAGATATTTCAAATCCATTATCTCCAACTTTGGTATCATCAGTACTTATTGGCTCTACTCCTGCTAAAGCCCATTTATTCGATAAGTATTTATTTGTTGAAGATCCAAGTGCAAGTAATATTTATGTTATTGATGTGCACGACCCTTCTTCAATGTATGAAGTTGGTAGTTTTGGCGATGGGGGCGCAGCGACTATCTCAGGTAATTATTTGTATCAAGTTGGCACGAATAGTGTTGCAGTATACGACATATCTGACCCAACCTCAGTTTTGTTTGCTGGTTCCTTAAATTTAAATAATACGCCAACATATATAACATCATCAGGCAATCAAATCTATTACTCTGTTAATAATAATGTTGGGATAGCGAATATTTCTGATCCTATTCATCCGTATGAAATGAAAAGAATTACAAATTTGGGTATAACTGGACTTGCTGGTTTAAAAATATCAGGAAGAAATATATTTATACAAGACGATAGTTTAAATGCATTCCATATTGTAAATATTCCTGGAACAGAAACTTCTAGTTTGTATGCAAGTAGCGCAGAATTTGGAAACACAAAAATATCCAGTTCTTTAGATGTGCTTGGTGGAGTTAATATCAGGCAATTTATAAATGTCGGATATGGTGGGATTGTCTCACAAGGTGGACTATCTGTTTCTGCAACTTCTTCTCCAAGTTATTTTGGTGGTAAGGTTGGTATCGGTACTACTACTCCAAGATTTTCTCTAACTATTGCCACTTCAACAGCACCACAACTTTCTTTGTCAGCTGGAGCAGGTTTTGGTCAATGGACCTTCCGCAATGCTGGAGGTAGTTTGTATATTTCAACAACCACAGTTGCAGGTACTGCTACTACCTCCATTGCTGCTCTTGAAATTGCCGGTGGTGGCTTCGGTACCACCACAGTTCGCGGATTAAATATTTCTGGTCAAGCTACTTCAACATCAAATGTTGGATTTAATATAACTGGTGGTTGTTATGCGATATCCGGCACATGTATATCAGGAGGGTCAGGTAGCGGAGCATCATCAACACTTCTTGCGGATTTCAATACATTTTCAAATACAAATAATTTCACAGGCAAGCTAGGATTAGCGTCATCAACTCCTTGGGGTCAGTTATCCATTAATCCCAATGCTTTGGGAAGTGGAGTTCCAGAATTCGTTATTGGTTCATCAACAGCAACACACTTCATTGTTAATGGTGGTGGTAATGTCGGGATAGGAAATACAAATCCTTCCTCAAAACTCACCATTACTACAACATCGCTTCAAGATGGAATACTTGTCACTACTTCTGGTACAAATCAACCGTCTGTAATTTTAGAAGATACTTCAAACTCTAAAAAAGCGGGCTTTAGGCTTGCTGGAGGAAGTTCAGGTACTTTCCAGTTTGGGGGAGGATATGGAGGTACATCTATAGATTCTATGCAGTTTGGCACAGATGTTATTGCAAGTGGAGTCAATGCTAATTTAGATATTACTACTTCAAGGTTTAATTTTGCGAATGGTTATTTGGGTGTAGCTTCAACATCCCCATGGGCTCAGCTCTCTATTCATCGCAACACTTCCGATACTTCTAATGCTCCATTGTTTTCAATTGCATCATCTACCGCTTCTGCAACCACATCTGTTTTGACTGTACTAAACAATGGTTATGTTGGTATTGGTAGTGATTTCCCACGTTCAGCTTTGGATGTTGTTGCGAGTCATTCAAGCGACGCTATGAATGTACAAAGCTCCAATGCAAACGGTATTTCTTCAATAGCTTTCTGGAACGAAAATGGTGGAAATAGAGCAGCTCGTATAGGTTATTTCAATTCCAATTCTATAGGAGATGAAAGACTAAATAATGTTGTCTTCAGTGCAAATGGCGCCAATATGATTTTCTTTGATGATAATTTGTCCCAAACAAGAATTTATATAAATAATAGTAACGGAGGTATTGGTTTTGCGACTACTACTCCTTATTTTGGCTTAACCATTGCTACAACTACTAAACCCCAACTCTCTCTTTCAGCCGGAGCAGGTTTAGGGCAATGGACTTTCCGAAACGCTGGAGGCAACCTCTACATATCAACAACAACAGTCCAAGGTCTATCTACCACAAGTATTTCAGCACTTGAAATTTCAGGCGATGGCTTTGGCACCACAACAGTGAGAGGTCTAAACATATCAGGTCTTGCAACATCAACTTCAAACGTTGGATTTAATATCACTAGCGGTTGTTATGCAATTGGTGGAAATTGTATAAGCGGAGGAGTTGGAAGTGGAGCGTCATCAACACTTCTTGCTGACTTCAATACATTTTCAAATACAAATAATTTCACTACATATTTAGCAGTAGGTACATCAACGCCACGTTATGCACTAACAGTATCTTCAACTACTGCGCCACAGTTAGCTCTTTCAGCCGGAGTGGGTTTGGCTCAGTGGGTACAAAGAAATGCTGGAGGAAACTTCTATATTTCTACAACAACAATTGATGGAACGTCTACTACAAGTATTTCAGCACTTGAAATTTCAGGATCTGGTTTTGGTACCACTACAGTGAGAGGATTAAATATTTCTGGTCAAGCTACATCAACATCAAATGTTGGTTTTAATATCACTAGTGGTTGTTATGCAATTGGTGGCACTTGCCTACAGGGTGGGTCAGGTCTTACATCATATGATGCGTGGACACATCCATCTTATGGTGGGTCAGCAACATCGTCTTTGATTACATTAACAAATGGATTCCTTTCTACAGCATCTTCAACGATTGTGGGTAATTCTACAACTACTGGAGACTTTTCTGCTGGTAGTGTTCTCACTGTTAGAAATGGTGGAAATATTGGAGTTGCTACTACTACTCCACTCGAGAAATTCTCAGTTGTTGGTAATGGATATTTCACTGGCAACTTAGGTATTAACGTTAGACCGACAGCGGCGTTTCAGGTAGCTGATGGCTCATATTCATTTAAATTGAGTAATGCTTCTGGTCTTCAAAACTACACTACAGGCACAACTGGATGGGCAAACTTTGGAACAAATGGCACTCTGCCAGTTACAACTTATTATGATTCTTCAAATAATGAAATTGGTAGGATCACTCCTAGTGGTACTGTTGTTGTTGATCCTGCTTCAGGAAATGGTATTGAACTTCATATTGCAAACTCAAGCCCTTATAACCTAAGAATGTTTAACGATACCTACAGCGCAGTAACACCTTCCATTAGCTTTACTGTTGATAATGCCGGTGCTGCACTATTTGGAACTGACGGTAATACAAGTTTGTCAGTTTATACAAATGGTTATACAAATCCAAGGATGGTTTTTGCAGGTAGTGGTGATATTACTGCTCAAGCAACTACGTCCGTGCAGTATTCAAATGGCCTTACAACATATGGAGCCCCAACTTATTCAGGACAAGGCTTAAATATTATAAATAGTAGCAATGCTATAAATAGACCTTTCGGTGTACAGTTTGGAGGTTGGGCAGGCTATACTCACAGCGGTATTTATGGAGTGATGACAAATACTGCTGGTAATACTGTGGGCGATATTGCATTTGCAACTCGTAATGCAACTTCAGATGCTACCTTTACAGAAAGAATGAGGATTCTAAATACAGGTAAGATAGGTATTGCTTCTACTTCTCCATTTGCACGACTCTCAATTGAATCGCAAGCGGGTGAAATGGCTTTTGTGGTTGGTTCTTCTACTGCTACAACTTTTATAATAGATAATCTTGGTAAGGTGGGGATTGGCACTACTAGTCCTCAAGCATCTCTAGCTGTACAGGCAAAAGGCGCAGAAGTTCCATTTCTAGTCAGCTCTTCGGCTGGAGCTCCTCTTGCGAGTCTCTCTACTGCAGGTGCATTGACTTTGAAAGCAGGCGCGGCTGCTGAGTGTGTGTATGGTCCTGGTACCATAAACTGCAATTCTTCAACTCTTGCGGTACAAATAAATACAGGCGCTAAGATGACTTTTGGTACTGCTGTTACCACCGTCAACCAAACTCTCCAATCAAACACAGGAAGCTCTGTTTTCCAAAGCACAGGAAATATCGGAGCGGGTACTACTACCCCTGCATATATACTCACTGCCCATTCTGCTTCTGCTCCACAACTCGCTCTTTCTGCTGGGGCGGGTATTACTCAATGGACGGCTCGCAATGCCGGAGGCAACTTCTATCTCTCAACAACTACAGTTGATGGTACAGCTACAACTAGTATCTCGGCTTTGGAAATCGCTGGTGACGGATTCGGTACTACAACATTACGAGGTCTTAATATATCCGGCAGAGCAACCACTACATCAAACGTTGGATTTAATATTTCTACTGGGTGCTATGCAATCAATAACGTATGCGTATCAGGAGGAGGTAGTGGTACTGTAAATTCAGGTACTTTTGGTCAGCTCGCATTTTATGGGGCAAATGGTACAGCGCTTTCTGGTACTTCTACTATTAGTGTGTCTACAACAACTGCGGAAGGTAGGGTTGGAATAGCTACTACCACAGGATTCAATGCGACACTTACCCTTCAGGGTGCGGCAAGTCTGGATATATTGAGAGTTGCATCATCTTCTGGTAGAAGTGTGTTTGTGTTAAGTGAGTGGGGCGGTCTTACACAAAATATTTCTTCTTCAACAGCGGTTTCAATACAAGACGGGTCAGGAAATTCAGTTTTTGCAGTGGACACTACGCAGACTACTGGAGCTGGAGTAGACATTACTGCTGCATCTGGACAAACATCTAACCTTTTTAATATATATGCAAGCAATGGTAGTACAAATTACTTAGCTGTGGGGTCAAGTGGAAACTTTGGTATAGGTACTGGTACACCAAGCCATATGTTTACTATCGCTACTTCTACTACAACAAAAGAGCCGGTATTTGATATTTATTCAAACAACAGTGGTGCAACTTCAACTGTAGGATTCTTTGTCTCTACCACTACAGGTAGCACTGCTGGAGTAGGATTAGCACTTCCTTCAGCGCTAAGAAATTATGTGTTAGTAGGTAATGGTAAGGTGCAAGCAGGTATGGCAATAGTAAACGGAGGTCTTTGTGTTGATAATGATGGTTGGTGCACAGCCTCAACTACTGGCCGAATTAGTTCAGTTACAACAACCGCAGGGGGTACCGACTTGGCTGAAATTTATCTTTCAACAGATACTTTGGAGCCAGGAGATGTTATTGCAATTTCTACTCCTATAAACCATATCAAAATCGCTAATCCTTTTGAAGATAAAAATAAAGCGCTAGGTGTTATCGCTACTGACCCTGGTATCATTTTAGGTCTCAAGCCTGGTGAAGAGCAAAAAGGTAATCAATATCCTGTAGCTTTAGCTGGACGTGTACCAGTCAAAGTATCAACAGAAAATGGAAACATTGTTGCCGGGGATTACCTTACACTTTCAAACACTCCCGGTGTAGCTATGAGAGCGACCGAAAGTGGCAATGTGATTGGCCGCGCCCTTGAAGATTATTCTGGATCAACAGTATCCAAAATAACAATGTTCGTTGACAACACTTACTATGCCGGCGACGCAACAGTAATAATGGTAAATGGCACGACCACTACTATATATATGAATGGCAGTGATGAAAACGCTACATCCACAAATCCAGTAGATGGTCAGGCTACAACTACAGCTACTTCCACATCTGGTCTCACTACCGAAGAGGGTTTGGGTCAAATAATTGTAAAATTCCTTGAAGAAATTGGAGTTAAAATAATGAATGGTATTGCTTACATCAAAACTTTGTTTGTAGAAAACCTAACAGTAGGAACAAAAGAAAAACCATCAGGCATTACTATATATGACGAAGCAACAGGTGAGCCGTATTGTTTGAAGGTAGTAAACGGAGCTATGGTTTCAGTTGCAGGTGAATGTATGGGTAATGATTCAAATAATACTAATGATGTAATAAATGAAAATTATGATGAAAATAATCAAGAGAATAATAACGCAACAAGTACGGGTGAACTGATAAGCGAGACATCTTCTACAACCGATCCAATAATAGAAGAGATGGCGTCATCCACTACACCTTTATCTGAAGAAGGTTCGCAACAGATTACTGGCGACCAGTCTAGTTCTTCCTCAGGTACAACTTCGGGGGATGGCGTAAATTCAGATATGGTAAATGAAGTTGTAGTTGAGGAAGTTGTACTTAATCCAGAAGATAGCCCAGTATCATCTTCTGAATCTAATTCAGAAAATCCTTCTTCAGATATTACAACTGAGTAAATTTGTAATTATGTGTCATAAATTAACTCAAACAGTAGGAAACATTTCCCCATTCCTGGTTTCCTTCTACTTACCTTCATGTACAATTATGGTAGCCCGAATGGGTTAATAATTAATATTTAAATATGACCACTTTTAATCAAATAATTTCACTTTTAACCTCAATTGTGATTGCTCTCCAGGCTTCAATTGCTGGTCTACCTCCTCAGAATCAGTTGGCACAAGTAGCTCCAACTTCAGGTTTGGTTTCGCATTTCAAATTTGATGAAATGAGTGGGTCAACCACAAATAATTCTGCTGGATCTGGTACTGGTACCATAAGTGGGTCAACATGGACAACGGGTAAAATAGGTGGAGCTCTGAATTTCGATGGAGTAAATGATGAAGTTAGTTTGGGTTCACAATCGCTTCCATCGCAGTTTACAATATCGGCATGGGTTAAATGGAATGGAGTAAACGGAAGTATTTACGATATTAATAACCATATTTTTTATTTGGAAAATGGCAACTTTGGTTATTGGAATAATGGAAGTACAGGTTCTGCCGATTTTGCTACAGTTCCAACCGGTTCATGGCAACATGTAGTTTATACATACAATGGCTCGAATCTGTCTGGTTACTTAAATGGGTCATTGTCTAGTTCTGTATCTTCTTCTATAACTAGCGGATCAGATATTGCCAAAATCGGAAGCGGAGGATCAGGATTTTTTTCAGGTCAAATTGATGAATTAAGAATTTATAATAGAGCACTTTCTGCACAAGAGGTTTCAGATATTTATAATGATACCGGTGGCACAGCTTCATCTGATACTACTGCACCTACTACTCCAACAGGACTATCAGCATCTACTGTTTCTTCTTCACAAATAAATCTTTCTTGGAACGCTTCAACAGATAATGTAGGTGTGACCGGTTATCGAATATATAGAAATGGTTCTCAGATCAGTACTTCTGCAAATACAACATATTCTGATACCGGGTTAACGCCAAACACTTCGTATTCTTATACGGTCCAAGCATATGATGTTGCCGGAAATAATTCATCACAAAGTTCTTCTGTTTCTGCAACTACTCAATCAACCCAAGCATCTTCTCCTGTTATTAATTCCTTCTCCTCTTCACCATCCTCGATCACTTCCGGTCAAAGCTCAACTCTCTCTTGGAATGTATCAAATGCAACATCTCTTTCAATAAACCAAGGAGTAGGAACTGTAACAGGTACTACTAGACCAGTTTCTCCTACGGTTACTACCGCTTACATCCTCACAGCTGCCAACGCTCAAGGCTCTGCTACAGCTCAAACTACAGTCACTGTCTCTTCTGTTACTCCAGACACCCAAGCTCCATCAACACCAACAAATCTATCAGCATCAGCAATATCATCATCACAAATCAATCTCACATGGTCAGCAAGTACAGATAATGTTGGAGTGACAGGATACGATATATATAGAGGAGGCAC
>CAYVXT010000048.1:0-14078 GCA_964455485.1 uncultured Candidatus Saccharibacteria bacterium | reverse complement strand
CCCATATCTTCTATCCTCTCATTATCGAGTCCAAACCCAGCATCGTTTGATATTTTTATTTTACTTCTTTCTTCTTTAAGTAAATCGCTTAATTCTTTTTTATCGTTCAAATCTTGATATTCCTGATCCGCCTGTTCCACTATTCGACGTGCCTCGTCTTCAGAAAATTGCTGTGCATATCTTTCACCTTCAACGTCGTGTATAGTACCCATTCTATTTAATTCGTCGTTAACCGCGCTATCCTGCTCATCCATAGGCATTCCATCACTATTTATATTTCTTTTTGGCAAAGATTCCATATTTTAAAATTATGTAATATTAGAATAATTATACAAAATTTAAACAAGGAGAGTAGAGGATTTGGTCAACATAATTTTCTGCTGAAAATTTGTGCGACCCCGCCTCGCGCCGTCGCACTCCGGCTTTCAAATCCCAAGAAGTGCTATTCAAAGCGCTTTTGCCCCCTCTTGCAGAATATATAAGGATGCTCTTATTTATTTTTCGGGCTAGCCTTCGCTGTGCTCAGGACTCTCGCAAAATATAGTCGCTTCACTCTTTATTTTGCGGAGGGTAGAGGATTTGAACCTCTGAGGGGTTGCCCCCAACCGCGTTTCGAGTGCGGCGCATTAGACCACTCTGCCAACCCTCCAATAAGAATTATACTAGCACACATTTGTTACAATACAGGAAGTCGGCCACAAGTTATTTTCTGCTGAAAATATGCTACCCCAGCTCGCGGTTTTTCTTTGAGGTTAAGAATATTTGTGAGTAACAATAATTTAACTTTGTGGTCAGGAATAAATTTTCTGCAGAAAATTTTTCACGACCCTGCCTCGCCTGTTTTGTTGCTACAAAACATGGCTCCGGCTGTCACAAAGACTGAAAATCCTGCAGCAGTGCAGGATTTTCAGTACTTTGTGACCCTACGGGGAGTCGAACCCCGCTTCCAAGCTTGAAAAGCTTGTGTCCTAACCGATAGACGATAGGGCCATAAACAAAAATAGTATATCAGCAGCACTTGATTTTGACAAGGTTATTTGTCCTTATTTTTCAACATATTTCAGCGTTATAAATCATAATTCTGGTAAAAAACAAAACCTCGATCACTCGAGGCTTTTGTTTGCTTCCATTCACTTCAGGCACTTCGACTCAGTTTTCCCGAATCAAGCCCTTCCGTAAATGAACAAGGTAATAACTTTCAGGCATTTCGGCATTTTGCATGACGAACCCCTCAGAAACTACGCAAACATTAGGATACTTGGCACAGACACAAAATGTTCACATATCACTCTTTGGCTTTTTCAAGCTCTTCTCTTAGTTTCCTATTCTCCGCAGCTAAAGTTTGGTTCTGCCTCATCTCTTCCAAAACCCTGTTCTCGATTACCACCATCCTTTCATGCGAACGGTCAACAATTTCCTTGGTTTGGTTGTAAGCCGCAAGTAGAGCCGCATTCTCTTTTTGAAGAGATTCGTTTTTCATCTTGATTGAAGCAACATCCTCACAACCATTGTTTTTAGCAATAACCGGCTCTTTTTGATAACCCGGTTTTGTTGCTTCTACATTTGTAGGTTCCCTATAACCGTAAGCAACCTCAGCCCCTTTTGGTAAAGGTGGCAGTTTGAGGACCGAACCGATTTTGAGCGTCTTAAAAGCGCGCTCACCCACCTTCATACCATTTAACCGCGACACCTGATCTCTAAACTTGTGCCACGAAGGAAAACTTTCCTGGTAGACACCACTCCATTCATGCCATAGATAGTGCCCACTTTGAATCGTCATAGTCTCTGTAGCAAGCGCTTTGGGTACAAAAACCAAAGCAAACAGTGCACAGTGTCTTAAAACCAGATTTGCAAAACGCATCATTGCCTCCAGATGTACTAAATCTTTTACGAATTATATGAATATTATATGTACCTATTGTGAATTTAAAAATAAAACTCAGCAATATCAAAACAGTGGAGTATGTATTTGATTTTTCATACAAGAGCTCAACTTTTCAATTCTGTGTTATAAATATGTCAATGATTATTTTAGGTATCGAGACAAGTTGTGACGAAACAGCAGTAAGCGTAATAGAAGCAAAAGGTGATATAGATTCACTTGAGTTTAATGTGCTTGGAAGTGCTCTGCATAGTCAAATAAAAATCCATGAACAATATGGGGGTGTCTTCCCTACTTTGGCTAAGCGAGAACATATAAAAAATTTACCCATTGTATATAAGCAAGCTTTGGAAAATGCCGGCGTAATAGAAGATGAAATAGACAAAATAGCAGTAACAATAGGTCCAGGGCTTGAACCAGCACTTTGGGTAGGCATTAAATTCGCGGAAGAGCTTGGGCAAAGACTTAAAATACCTCTAATCCCAACTAACCACATGGAAGGTCATATAGCTTCGGTACTGCTTGACCAAACAAGTCATGAGCTAACCAAAAAAATTGAATTCCCGGCTATAGCTTTACTTATCTCCGGCGGGCACACAGAGTTGTTGCATATGAAAAACTGGGAGAATATGGAAAAGATTGGTGAGACAAAAGATGATGCAGTTGGCGAAGCTTTTGATAAAGTAGCCAGAATGCTAGGACTTCCATATCCGGGAGGTCCACAAATTTCTAAACTTGCTGAAGAAGCAAGAAAAAACAATATTTTTTTAAATCATAAACTTCCCCGACCAATGATTCATTCAAAGGATTATAATTTTTCATTTTCGGGATTAAAAACAGCAGTCTTGTATTATTTAAGAGATAACAAAGACGCAGATAAAGCCGCAGTAGCAAGGGAGTTTGAAGACTCAGTTATTGAAACCTTAATATCCAAAACACGGAACGCTATTGAGGAATTCAACACCGAAACATTAATTATTGGCGGTGGAGTAATTGCAAATAATGCACTACGTGAAAATTTTGAAGCTCTAGGTAAAGCACACAATGTACATGTTCTTATCCCTGAGAAATCACTAGCAACCGACAATGCTGTGATGATTGCCTTAGCTGGATATATAGAATCCCTAAGAGATAATGCACCTAAGCCACTCAGAGCTAACGGGAATTTAGATATTTAAATTTTTACTTTACCTCTTCAACTATCTCTTCATCACTATCTATAATGATTTCTTCGTCTGGGAGAGTATTTGTCTTTTTGCTACCTGGCAGGATTATAACAGGTGAATTCTTTTTTGGAGAAATTGTGGTTGCAGTATTTGTTTCGTTCACTGCGACAGCGACTTCTTCTTCATTCATAAAAAGTTTGCGAATCGCAAAACCGATTATTATGAGAAGTATTGCAAGTCCAACGAGATATGCCTCGCGATTTGCAAGATTCTTAGATAGGCCAAACAGTGATACTGCAGCGTTTTTAACTACAGATGAACTGTTATCGACGAGACTGACCACATTTCCATCCTCATTAAGGACATTTCCGTCATCAAGGACATTTGATGAAATGTTTGAATCAGAACCCGAACCAGGCGTTATATTGCCCCCTATCAAAGAACCAAAAGAACTGTCGTCCACATTACCTCCAGTTGCCCGGAGATTTTCCAAGAAAGATCTAAATTCACTTATTTCCTGCTGTTGTTCAGCAGAAAGAACAATTGACGTATTGCAATATATTTCATTTACCTTCTTCTTTGTAAGAATGTATACGAAACCAGTTGGTGCTGTATGGCCCCAAGGTTGCAATATGTCAGTAAAATACTTATTTTGAAATCTGCTTACAGCATCGAAAGTTGCATTATCAAAGACACCATTTAAGGACAAGTTTTCATTCTCAAAGACATTTAGGAATGATTGAACTTTCAAAACTTCTACAGGGTCATTCTGCCAATCTATCTTAAGATAATCCCTAAGATATGCACATGAAGTAACACCTAATACTTCTCCTTGAGGTGCAAGAAGGTTGGTTATATCTCTCCTTCGTCCACCAATACCACCGCCACCTCCACCACCTCCGCCGCCACCACCTCCATTATTTTCCTGTACAGTAACAGTAGTTGTAGCAGTAGTGGTGCCGTATTGACCACCGCAGGAAATTCCGTAATCAGTGTTTGATGTTGGACTTACAGATTGAGACCCAAATGTGGATGTTGCTGAAGTCCATGAAGCCTCACAAAAACTTGTATTCGATGAATTCCAAGTAAGTGTTGAGCTACTACCCTTATTTATAGTGCTAGGGTTAGCACTAATTGATATAGAAGGAGTTGGGTTTCCTCCACCACCGTTTGTTGTAACTGTTACAGTAGTTGTAGCAGTAGTGGTGCCGTATTGACCACCGCACGATATAGAGTAGTTGGTGGTAGCATCAGGAGAAACTGACTGAGATCCAGATGTTGATGTTGCTGAAGTCCAATTTGCACTACAGAAATTAGTATTATTTGAAGACCAAGTCAAAGTTGAAGAACTACCCTTTGTTATCGAAGAAGGGTTGGAATTTAGAGAAACAGATGGAGTTGGATTGCTTCCATTGCCACAATCAGCTCCATTTTCAGTAATCGAAAGTTTATATAGAAGTCCTGCTGGATTAGTTTGTGCAGTATTATTATCTCGTGCAAAATTTGTTACAGATATTTTTATTGTATTTGTACCAACGTGCAAAATATTAGAAAGGTCATAAGTGTCCTTCTGTTCATTAAGGTAGTTAACTTCGCCTTGATCTCCACCTATTGGATTACCGTTTACTTCTACTGTATATGAATTATCAGCAGCAACTACAAGAGAGGCATTTTTAACACTATGACTTACATTGAAAGTACGTACAAAAGTGTATGTTTCCTGCATTGTAGGGTTTTCTACAAAGAAAGTTTTCCAAATCCAAGTTGCTCCAGGTATATTTGCTGTCCAGTAAGGATGACCGCTATAAGCAGCTACGGCATTGCTTCCACCTTCTATAACCGTAGTCGCATCACTCACTATATCAAGAGTACACTGAGGACCGCCATTTCCATTATTTGTAACGGTGACAGTAGTTGTAGCAGTTTTTGAACCACCATTTCCAACACAGGTAATAGCATAATCAGTAGTTGTTGCCGGAGTCACAACCTGTGAACCATTGGTAGTAGTTGCGTTGGTCCAAGCCGCACTACAACTATTTGCATTTGAAGATGTCCAAACTAATGTAGAAGTTGCACCCAATAATACACTGCTTGGGTTTGCCGAGAGTGTAATTGAAGGTGCTGGGTTTCCTCCACCCCCTGGTTCATTAACTATAATTGGTGCAATGGCTGTTGCTTCACCTTTTGGTCCATAACATGTAATTACATAATCAGTAGTTGTTGCAGGGCTTACTACCTGAGAACCGCTGGTTGAAGTTGCTGATGTCCATAGAGCTGCGCATCGAGTAGTGTTAGTAGAGGTCCAAGACAAAGTAGAGCTTTCCCCACGAGTAATAGTCTTTGGATTTGCTTGCAAATCAACATCTGGTAAATCACTTGGGAATGGCAATGGTCTTACAATAACGGTAGTTGTAGCTGTAGCAGAACCCCCATTACCTACACATGAAATAAAGTACGCAGTAGTAGTTGAAGGATTATCTACAAAGCTTCCAGAGGTAGAAGTGGAAGTCCAATATGGAGAACTGCAAGAATTTGCATTGGTTGATGTCCAAGAAAGTGTAGTGCTGCTTCCTACTGTTATATCATTTGGAGTTGCACTTAGACTAACTGTCGGAGTCAAAACTCCCCCATTATTTACATTAACGGTAGTGGTAGCACTTGCAGACCCGCCAGGACCACTGCAAGTGATTGAATAGTTTGTAGTACTTGCAGGAGAAACTGACTGATTACCACTTATTATTGTGAGATTTGTCCATGGTGCATAACAAGAAGTTGCATTTGTTGATGTCCAAGACAAAGTTGAAGAAGCGCCCGCATTTATATTTGATGGGTTTGCTGTAAGTGACACAGTTGGAGCTACAGGATTATTTCCACAAGGACCATTCAAAGTAATATTTATCCTATAAAGAAGACCTGCCGGATTTATTTCAGGGGAATTTCCCGGACGAGCCATGTTGGTAACTGTAAAGACTACAGTATTTTCACCAGCTTTAAGATACTGTGTAATTGCTGTCAAAAGCTCATTAGATTCTAAGTAATTAAATTCTCCAAGGTTTTCAGCAACTTTTGTGCCATTTATTTCAACCTTGTACATGTTATCAGCAGCCAAATTTAAAAATGCAGTAGATGGAGCTGATGTAAGATTAAAAGATCTTGTGAAAGTAACAGTTTCTTCAATTTCAGGATTTTTAACTAAATATGATTCCCAAATCCAAGATGCACCATTGATTGATGAACCATTTGGATACTGCCAGTCTGGGTGAGCACTGTAGGTTCCAACCGCAGTTGAACCGTCAGCCAATTTCTCTGTTGCGTCACTATAATAATCAATATTACAAAATACTGGAGGAAGTGGATCATAAGCATTTTTGTCAGCAGGACCAGACTTATCATCAGCAAATACTGTTGTAACAGGAGACAAAACAAACACCAAAGCAAAAAAAGTCGAGAAAATATTCCCTACCGTTTTTCGTTTATACCAAGATGTGACTGTTGTGGTTACCATATATTTAATTTACATCAAGATTACACTTTTATTGCAAACTGTCAAGTGATGGTCAATATGATTATATACCCAAATACCCTTATTTCTAGCCATTTTATAAAGTGTCCTTTATTACACAGAAACATGTCCTTTATAATTCTTATCAGAGCTTAAATTTAAAGAACAATTACGAAAAGGACAACCATGCCTTTTCAGGACTTTAAAAGGACAAAATTGCATTTTTTAAAATTATGGACTAAAACACATCATATATCTATTTAATCGTAATATTTATAAATAACCCTCTATACTGTATTATTATCTATAATGAATGAAGAACTAAAGAAGCCATACGATCCAAAAACAACTGAGGATTTTATATACAAAAGGTGGGAAGAAGGCGGTTATTTCAATCCCGATAATTTCAAAGAAAATAAAGAGACATTTTCAATTACTTTACCGCCACCAAACGTAACTGGCACTTTGCATACAGGGCACGCAATGATGCTTGCCGTAGAAGATATAGTGGTCAGGTATCACAGAATGAGAGGTGCAAAAACTCTATGGATACCTGGTACCGACCATGCGGCCATTGCAACACAATCAAAGGTTGAAAAGGAATTATCTAAAGAAAAGATTAGTAAGCATGACTTAGGACGAGACGCTTTCTTAAAAAAGGTTGAAGAATTTGCCAAACAAAGCCACGATACAATCGTAGGTCAAATAAAAAAAATGGGGGCTTCTGTTGACTGGAGTAGAGAGGCTTTTACATTGGATGAAAAGCGTAGCTTCGCAGTACAAACAGCGTTTAAGCAAATGTATGATGACGAATTAATATACAGGGGCTCAAGAATCGTAAACTGGGATCCGAAAGGGCAAACAACTATTTCTGATGACGAAGTGGTATATCAGGAAGAAAAGACCAAGTTTTATTATCTAAAGTACGGACCATTTACTATTGGGACCGCAAGACCGGAAACCAAATTTGGAGATAAATATGTTGTAATGCATCCAGAAGATGAGAGATATAAAAATTTTGAACACGGTCAAAAATTAGAGCTTGAATGGATAAATGGCCCTATCACCGCAACAGTTATAAAAGATACAAGTATAGATATGGATTTTGGTACAGGAGTAATGACAATTACTCCAGCCCATTCTGTCGTTGACTTTGAAATTGCGGAACGCCACAGTTTAGAAACTGAACAAATAATTGATAAGTACGGTAAGCTACTCCCAATTGCAGGAGAATTTGCAGGTGAAAAAATTGGTGATGCAAGATCTAAAATAGTAGAAAAACTAAAAGCAAAAGGCTTGTTGGTAAAAGAAGAGGATTATGTACATAACATTGCTACAGCAGAACGGAGTGGGGGTATAGTTGAGCCACAAATCATGAAGCAGTGGTTTATAGCTGTAGACAAGAATGGTAAAAACACAGGTAAAAACCTCAAACAATTAATGTTAGAGGCAGTGTCTTCGAACAATATTGAAATAGTCCCAGACCGATATAAAAAGGTTTATTTTCACTGGATTCAAAACTTGCGTGACTGGTGCATAAGTCGCCAGATTTGGTACGGACATCGTATACCAGTATGGTATAAAGATAATGATATTTTTGTTGGACCAGGTACTCCACCAGGTGATGGCTGGATCCAAGAGGAGGACACTTTGGATACTTGGTTTTCATCAGGATTATGGACATTTTCAACATTAGGGTGGCCAGAAGAAACACTTGATTTAAAGAGTTTCCACCCCACTTCCCTTATTGAAACAGGTTATGACATATTATTTTTTTGGGTTGCCAGAATGATTTTGATGTCAACATATTTTTTGGACCAAGTGCCATTTAAAACTGTTTATTTACACGGACTTGTTCGGGACGCAAAAGGTAGAAAAATGTCAAAATCTTTAGGCAATATTGTGGACCCACTTGATTTGATAGAAAAATTTGGAGCGGATGCTCTTCGCATGGCCCTAATTGTAGGCAATCCACCTGGAAATGATCTAAATCTTTCAGAAGATAAAATAAAAGCTTACAAGCTTTTTGCAAACAAAGTATGGAATGCGTCTAGATTCGTTCTAGAACAAACAGAAGGGATTAATACATTTAATGAATCAACGCTCACAGACGAAGACAAGAAGACAATAAAAGAATTTAACGCTTTTGCACAAGATATTACTTCTGATATGGATAATTTTAGATTTTATCTTGCCGCTGAAAAGATTTATCACTATTTTTGGCATTCATTTGCTGATATAATTATTGAGAGCTTGAAAACAAGGATAAAAGATGGAGCAAATGAAGATTCTGCTAAAATGACGTTGCGTTTTATCCTCGAAAACCAGCTAAAGTTGTTACACCCATTCATGCCATTTATAACTGAAAAGATTTGGACTTTTTTGAACCCAGACAAGATGCTTATTATTGAGAAGTGGCCTGTGCAAAAGTAAATAATGCTTCCCATTTTTAACACTATTTTCCTTTCGCTTTTAGGTGGCGTATTGCCTGCGATTTTTTGGCTTTGGTTTTGGCTCAAGGAAGACAGGCTCCACCCAGAACCAAAAGTACGCCTAATGTTGGTATTTCTAACCGGGATGGCATCGGTACTTATTGTGCTTCCTTTAGAAAGGTACGCGCTACAAATCACCTCAAGCGCAATAACACTTATTACAGTGATTTTATGGGCTTCTATTGAAGAAATTGCAAAACTGATGGCTGCTTACTCTGCCGCGCTTTCAGGAAAAGATGCAGACGAACCAATAGACACCGTGATATACATGATCACTGCTGCACTTGGTTTTTCAGCCTTAGAAAACGCTTTATTTTTATCGAACCTGATTGATGTTGGACAGTTTTCTGAAACAATTATTACCGGAAATTCGAGATTTTTAGGAGCAACACTTTTACATGTTGCATCTTCAGCTGCTATAGGTATCATGCTTGGAATTTCTTATTACAAAACCAAAAATATTAAAAGAATATTCTTATTCACAGGAATTATTATTTCAATCATATTGCACACATGTTTCAATTTGCTTATAATGAAAGTGAGGAGTGAACTCTTTATGGTGTTTGCCGGAGTATGGTTCTTGGTAATTCTTCTCTTCATCTTGATCGAAAAAGTAAAATTGACAAGACCTAAAATCATAAAAAATTAATTATGGCAAAAGACAAACGATCTTTCTTTGAAAAATTAACTGGTTCCATTTCCTTACCACAGGAGGCTGAAGATGCGGTTGACGAAATTGAAAACAGCGCCGCCAATTGGGTAAGTAATGAGCCAGAAGAGGGCGAGTTATCAGTTGACGTATTTCAAAATCAGAATGAAATCGTAATAAAAACCATGGTGGCAGGTGTGAGACCTGAAGATCTTGATGTTTCAATATCACGCGACATGGTAACAATCAAAGGCAAGCGCGAAAGTGAGAGAACCATTGCTGATGATGATTATTTTCACCGTGAGCTTTACTGGGGCACATTTTCAAGGACTATAGTACTACCTCAAGAAATTGATGTTGACGCAGCAGAAGCAATTGAAAAGCATGGTTTGCTCATAATAAAGCTTCCAAAACTAGATAAAAATAGATCTACAAGACTCAAAGTCAGAGGAAATTAAGCATCAATACCGATTGCTTCACTAATATTTTTAAATCCGTCTTCTTTCAACATGTAAGCAAGTTTTTTGTTTATTTGACCAACTAGCTGCGGCCCTTCAAATATCATTCCAGTTATAATTTCTACCAAAGAAGCTCCTAGTTTTATTTTTTTATATGTGTCTTCTGCAGAAAATATCCCCCCAACACCGACTATTTTTATCTTATCACCTGCATACTTATAGGTTTGCTTGATGAGGTAGTTTGAAAGTATTTCAGTAGGTTTACCACTAATATTACCTTTAATGTTTTGAGGAATTTTATCCAACAAGCCATCCCTATTTTTATTCAAGTTTCCTATCACAAGGGCATCTACCTTATATTTTATGGCTACATCAACAAGCTCCTTAAACTTATCCCAATCTAAATTGATTGGCATCTTTATAAAAATAGGTTTATTTATATTTAATTCAGCAACTCTACTCAGTAATAAATTTAAACTACTTGCATCAGTAAAAGGCTCACCTCCATAAGTATTTGGACATGAAATGTTTATTTCATACACATTACCCACATTAGAGTTATTGAATTCCTTTATACCGTTTATAAAATCCTCAAGCCCATCCTCGAAACACGCAGTCTCTTTCGAATTAGTTCTCCCTATTGAAATAACCTGGGGTATGTCTTGTTTTGTGTTTTTTAAGCGCTCTATTACAGCTTTAGACCCTTCATTTTTCAACCCATAATAAACGACCAGCCCCTTAGATTTAGGGAGTCTCAATAGTCTTGGTGTTGGATTGCCTACATATGACTTGTATGTCACCGTACCCACCTCTGCAAAACCAAAACCAATACTTCCCATCACACCAAACATCTTACCGTCTTTATCAAACCCAGCAGATAATCCAACCGGATTTTTAAAATGAATCCCAAAAAGTTCTTGATTTAAAGAAGTATTTGAATACGAAAAAGATCTGACCGCACCTTTTAGCCACCTATTGCGTCCAATAATCGACCCTATAAATACTATTCGGTCATGAACAAACTCTGGATCAAACTGGAAAAATATAGGTTTTAAAAGACCTTTATATAAGAGCGCCATTACTCTCGAAAGAATCATCGGGTGCTGAGAGCCGGGTTCGAACCGGCGACCCTTCCCTCTTCAGGGGAATGCTCTACCAACTGAGCTATCTCAGCATTATTAAATTTTACAATACGCTAAGTACTTTAACCAAAACCGACGCTTTAGTCGGCTCCCCGACCGCGTAGCACGTCAGGGCTGAGCTGTCTCAGCGCTTATACTTTATAACATTATCTGAACAAATCTCCAAAACTCTGCAAATCGCCCTTTACAGACCCATAAGCACCTATAGCCCCATCGAGATAGGGTTCAATGTAGTAATAAGCACCGACTGCAGCCCCAATAATTATAACCCAATATACAATCCTTATGATTCTACCAAAAAGCATCTGCCTCTTTATAGAATGAAGCATTTTGTTGTTCTCTTGAGAAAGCTCAAGAGTCTTTTTTAGCATTTCTCTTTCTTCAGGTGACATATTTAATTTAAGCAGCCATTTTCATATTTCGCTTAGAAAGAATGGATTCGATTTGTGGCTGATCAAACCCTATAATTATGTGATCATCTATCATGATAACCGGTACTCCCATTTGTCCGCTCTTATCAAACATTTCTTTTCTTTTTTCAACATCAGCCAAAACATCATAATCAGTATATTTAATACCCTTCTCGGTGAAAAAATCTTTGGCGAGGTGGCAGAAATGACATGTTGGAGTGGAATATATTTTTACATCATTTGGCATATTTATTTAATTAAATCTGATAATTGAAAGGGTAATTATATACGTGTAACTTTATGCAATCTACTAGTAATGTTAATTTTTTTATTTTCTAATGCCTTTTCCAATCACCCATTTTTCCAGTCTTTAAAAAATTTTCAGCCATTACCAATTCGTCATATATACCATCCAGCAGATTATAGTTTTTTGCCTCATCCAAATTTACCCATTCAGACTTATCGGTCTCATCCTCTTGGAGTTTAACTTCGCCACTTACATAATCAGCCAAACATGAAATCACAAGTGAGGGTACGCCGTCTTTATGAGTAGTAGCAAGACTGGTAACATAACGGATATTTTCAATTTCGATCCCCACTTCTTCTCTTATTTCTCTCACCAACGCTTTTTCTAAAACATTGTACCAATAATGCTCAGTTTCTTTAGAGCTAGAAAGATAATCTTCGGGCTCTAAATGTCCTCCTGGTACTGTCCAAAATCCAGGAAATCGCTTCTTACTCATTGACCTACGTGTGATCAAATATTTACCATCACTGTTTACAACAATAGCGGTAATAACAATTTCAAAAGTTGGATATTGTCCTGACATCGCAGTTGTATTAGGTTTAAAATTGCACATTCACAGGCTGCCTGGCAGCTTCTTCGTTGTCCAAATCAAAAAATTCCATTTGGCTAAACCCGAACATCTTTGCAACCAGATTGCTCGGAAATACCTGGACAGCGGTATTTAGATCTCTAACATTGGTATTATAAAATCGTCTTGCAGCCTGGATCTTATTTTCGGTATCTGACAATTCTCTTTGAAGCTCAAGGAAGTTTTGGTTTGCTTTTAGGTCTGGGTAGCTCTCAGAGAGCGCAAAAATAGACCTTAGTGAGTTTGTAAGTACGTTTTCAGCATTTGCATGCTCTGCGGGAGTATTAGCGCTCATAGCGGCGTTTCGTGCCTGTACAACTTTTTCTAAAGTATTGCTTTCATGTGTTGCATAACCTTTTACGGTATTTACTAAATTTGGTATCAAATCGTATCTACGCTTCATTTGTACTTCTATATCACTCCAAGCTTCTTTTGTTTGGTTTGCAAGTCTAATAAATCGATTGTACGAAAACACAAACCAAACAACCAAAACGGCTATCAAAATTAGAAAAATAATGGAAATATCCATAAGCCAAAATTAGGATTAATTACCTCTGTATTATACCACAAACTTAAGATTTTTTTCGCAAAACTAAAAACCAGTAGATATAAACTAAAGCTAGTGCACTATAATTTATAACCATAAAGACCGGGTGTGCCCACGAAATGCCATAAGAAAATCTGTAGTCAGAAATAGGAAATAGAAATGGGGTCTCATAAAAGTTTTTGTGTGTTGGGATATCTATCAAAATATGCAAAAGCCATCCAAACATTGGCCAATACAAAAGCCCATTTATCCCAGCATCGTATTTTTTGAAAAGTGATTTGCCTTTCATATAAAAATACCTATACAAACCAACACAAAATACAGCTAACAAGAAAAATATAATGCTGTGAGTATAGTTGTATGATTCACCCGCATATCGAATCACCCAAATATTTTTACCTATCAAATCCATAAACCCCTCTCTTGCAAAAAATGAGTATAGGAATACGGGAGTAAAAGAAAAAAGATCGGGTAGCACTCCAAACAAAACAGCGATCATGCGATTTCGCAGTTCCCTTTTATATTTTTTATAAAAGACCATATTGGTCCAGAGCGTGTGTGCAAAAATGTCCATCCTGTTAGTGAAAAATGGCATTGCTTTTTTGAAAAGCCACCATTTTTTTGATTAATTTGTAATTTAATTTAAACATTTATATATGATTGAATCGATATTGAAAAAGCTTTTCAATGCCATTTTTATACTACAGGATCCATGCAATAAGTATAAAGTAGAAAGGCGCAAGTGGAAAGTTAAAAAATATCAAAATCCAAATTTCAAATAAAATTAAAGAGCCGGTCCGCAAACTTCTGCGAACCGGCTCAACCGGGATTTGACTCAACAACACACTCTGCCACACAGCGCCTAACTGTGGACAGAACGATGTGCCTTACTACGTCGCTAGCCCTGCAGAGCCAGCAACTAAATGTGGCCTACTTGACTCCGCTCCAAGAGCGC
>CAYVXT010000047.1:0-7284 GCA_964455485.1 uncultured Candidatus Saccharibacteria bacterium | reverse complement strand
AGACTGAATCGGGGATAGCTGGTGTACCCAAATCGTTATATGTATCTGCGATTTCAGTAGCAGACAGTGCCCTGTTGTATAGTCGGACGTCGTCTATAATGCCAGAGAAATTTCCAGAACCCCCATTACCAATTTTTAATTCTCCCGATGTATTTGAACTGATGGTCGCAGAAATAGTACCAACTAAGTTCCCGTTCAAATAACCTTTTAATGCAGATCCATCATATATCCAAGATAAGTGCTGCCAAGATCCTGTTGGGATAGAAGTAAAGTTTCCAGATCCGGAGCTGCTGTTATTCCAAAATCCAAACTGATTGCTCTCGACATACATTATTCTGTTATTCACATCAGCTACTGTTCCATTTCCTCCGTTATATTTAACCCAGGCACTTACTGTAAAGGTGGATGGTAAAGTTCCGTTTGTTATTGAAACATAATCATTGGTACCATCTAAACTCAAAGCACCGTTTATCTTCCCTGTAGTCCAAACTGCGCCATTTAAAACTGAACCGTTCCTGCCATTGCCACTAGAATCGATAACAGATGTGCCAGCTGCCTCATCAAAATTCCAATAACCAAGTAGACCGTTTGTAGGGGCTGCAGCCTCTACTGAGATGGCGGACAATTGGGCCAATAAAAATACAATACTAATTAACCAAAATCCTTTTTTCATGAAAAATTAATTTCTAATAACACATGGAAGTGTATACTTAGTGTGGCTTGATCACAAGGGGTGGTGTGAAGAACAATTAACCAATTAAAATTGGTTAATTAATAACAATCATGGTATAATATAGATATTATTTATAAACTACGAACATGGGAATTGTATATATTATTGTAGTTATATTTCTGCTAATAATTTGTTTGCGACAAGTAAATCAGTACGAGCAAGGTGTGATGCTAACTATGGGAAGGTTTTCAGGAGTCAAAAACGCAGGATGGAGATTGGTCATACCTATTTTCCAACAAATGAAAAAGGTTGATCTTCGTGTGAAGGCAGTTGATGTGCCTGATCAAAACGCAATTACACGCGACAATGTTTCTGTAAAGGTGAATGCTGTGATTTATTACAAAGTTTCTTCTGCCGAAAAAGCTATTCTTGAAGTTGAGGACTTTAGATATGCAATTTCTCAATATGCTCAAACAACTATGAGAAATATTGTTGGTGAAGCAACTTTAGATGAACTCTTAGCAAATAGGGAACAGATTGCAAACCGTATAAGGGATATTGTTGATAAGGAAACTGATGCGTGGGGATTAAAGGTAAGCAATGTAGAACTTAAAGATGTAAGTTTGCCACCAGATATGGAGCGAACTATTGCAAAGCAAGCTGAGGCTGAAAGAGAAAAGAGGGCTGTGATCATAACCTCAGAAGGCGAGCTTGCTGCGTCAAAAAATATGGCTGAAGCTGCCAAGGTGCTAGCGATGTCACCCGGAGCACTCCATCTTAGAACATTGCAGTCAATAAACGATATTAGCTCAGACAAATCAAACACAGTCGTCTTTGCAGTTCCTATTGAAGTTTTGAGAGCTGTGGAAGGTTTAAAAAAGCACAGTACTGAGTAGGTAAAATTTTAAAACGAGAAAAATCCTGCAAACCGCAGGATTTTTCTTTTCAAACAAGCTTCGGCAGGATTTCTCATTTTATTTATTAATTAAGACTAGTCAATTTTATTAATTTTTAGATCGAAACTATTTCTAAATTACTAACATCAATACTTCCCTTGTATAAAACATGTGGCACAAGATGATGTAGAAGTGGCTTTACTCCCTCAGCCTTCTTTTGTTTGTAATATTCTATTGTTTTTATCGGCACAGTTCTGTAAACTCCCATTCTCTTAGGATCAAATGGCTCATACTCTTTAAAATATGATGTTAAATTCAAATCTCTATTGTAAGTAAATGCAATGCTTTTGTCGCCTTCAATTATTGATATAGGAATTTTGAAAAAAGAAGTTTGATAAGGCTCAATTCCCGCCAGTAGTAGATTAGCTTTCAACTCATTTGGAGAAACAGCTGTGAAATGAAGCACATCATTCCATAAACAATTTAATATTGGGACTTCAGTTTTTAGTAGTATTTCTCTCCCTGCATATTTTTTGACCTGCCCATTATAAATTTCTGGGAGTTTTTCTTTCAATATATTTAGAGGGTACAAAATTGTACCCGACATATTTTTTGGTACTTGGTGATATAAATATTCCATATTTTATATGCCTGATCTAACGGGTTATTAAAATGCTATCCGAATAAATATGAGTAAGCCTCCTCTAATTTTCTCTACATCATCACCTTGGCAAGAGTTGTTTTCTCAACTATAGGGTTCCTCCAATTAAGTAAATTATATTATTTAATTCCTGCGATTAATGCTCTATCAAAATGTAAGTGCAATACTGTAGCTTTAAAACCTACCTTCTCGAGCAGCTCTATATACTCAGCTAAACTAGCGGGCGTATCCTGCTTATCGGCTATACCTTTCCGGTAGTCTTCATATGAACTTGCACTATTCCAATTAGACTTCTCTTCCAATCTTTTCCAAACTCCAGAATAGGTAGATGAAAAGGTATCCAAATTTACTTTAATTCTATCCATAATTAGAAACTGGCTCTTAGGTTCCAGTAATCCATAAATTTTCTTGAAGAGAATTTCTTTCTGCTCGTTCGTAATTTCGTGAAGCATCTGGACGCTTATAGCATATTGATACTTTGTCTCGGGTAAATCTGAGATTTCTAAATCAGGGATATTTTTTTGAATTGCCTGAAAAGTGTCTCTATATTGAGCTAATCTCACTTTGGCTAGATCGAGCATTTCAGCAGATGAATCTACTCCTACTATTTTGGCGTTAGGTATTTTATTGAAAATGATTTCCTCTACTTGACCCGAACCTACTCCAATATCAATTATAGAATCTCCCTCCTTATAGCTATAAGCAATGACTGAACTCAAAATATCCAATTGTTCTGCTCTAGTTGGATGAGTTTGGGATATCCCTGTATCCCAGTCTTGTACAAATTCTTTGTCGTGCCAATTATCTTTCATATTCTTAAAATATCAGGGTGTCCTTTTCAGATTCGAATGTCTAACTATACCTGTTTTAAATAATACTTATATATTAACATAATTTCTGCTGAGGAGGGGATTAGATGAAGTCAGAACCTCACTCATGCATTCAGATTGTATAAATTTGGGATTATTTCAGCTCAGTAAAAGAGTGGACCCGCAATCTTTTCAGATTACGGGCCATAGATTTCTTTCCTATTAACGAGAGTTTTCCGTGCCGCCTCTCTACCTAGCTTAATTGCTTGCTTGATACCGCTCCTGTGCTTTAATACAATCATGAATACAAAAGCTGTAGCCAATTTTGTTTTTATAATTCATCTGGTTTTGGTGTGTCTTGTTACTTTTGGTTGGTTGATACCTGGGTTTTTCTATTTTCATTTAATTTTGCTTCTAGCAACTCTTTTCTCAGAAATATTTCTTGGCTACTGCCCACTTACTCGTTGGGAATTTGGTATTCGAAAAAAACTCGATCCAACTTTGTCATTTGATAAATCCTGCATAGTTCATTACATTCGTAAATGGCAAGGTCTCGGCCCAAGACCTGTCGGCGATACCAAAAAATCTTTTTTCAAAAAGAATAGTTTTATTTTTGTCCTATTAGTTATTGAAGCTTCAAGTATCGTTTATAATTTTTTTCTATAATTAGTTAGAGGGTAGTGGACGACATTTTTACTTACGAATGTAATGAGTTAGAAAAATAGAAGCACTCTTGTGGTGCGATGTTAGAACTTGTTGGCAGAACATTCCTACTCGTTTTTATATACCCAGTTTAGCTTTAGCTAGTATCAAAATCAATTAAAAAGCCGCCTTCGTACTGACAGGCGGCAAAGTCGTTAAAGACAAAAATTATCTCTCTTTCTTCCTAATCTCCACTTAAGGGACCAGTGTGGCTGCGGAGGCAAGCCATTCGGCTTCATCCATCCAGTGCGACTGCCCCTCTCTTGTACGAACGAAAACCTCACGGCTTTCAATGATGCGGTGAAAGTCTGCCGGTGCAACAGCTGGATGATTAAACACTGCTGCCACGTCGTTGATGAATACGACCACACTCAAGGGCGTTCTGAACTTCGGTGGGTCTTCGCCCAGTTCGATGCTATAACTGTACCACGCATTTCCTACCCAACGACCGCCGCTCACGCGAAGATTGAGGGCTTTAAGTTTTTCGCGGTAACTCTCTATGGGGTTTTTACTCTGATCTTCGTCCCTAGACCACCAAACCATGAGCGACCCTTCCACTATTGTACCGCCGAGCGTAGTGCAGTCATCGACTACACTGAGGGAATCCAAGTGAGCATCTATACCAGTCTTTTGAGAATGCTCAGGCCAGCTGGCCACATATTTCACCCTCTTACTTCTCACTGGAGGATATTTCATATCCTTCCTTTCCGCTGCAACTGAACTTATCTGCGATATTTTGCAGATTCAAGTGTTCGCTACAAGTAGCAAATCTTTAAAGGAGCAGCTAGTAAATATTATATCATAACATTATAAAATTACAATAGTGAAAATTCGAACCTAAAACACCTTACAAAATAAGGTTTTAAATAAGAAAAAATTCCTAGTGGAGATTCGATCAGGAATAAACTTAAATAAAATGCTTCTTAATAAAAGCTCTGCCGGAACCAGATTTTAGGTATTTTTCGAAGTTAAAGGCTTTGAATTGATCTCCTAATGCAATATAAAAATCTAATTCAACTGGTAGTCTATTTTTAGTTGCTTCCACCTGTCTAGCTTTGTGTCTCTTAATTCTATCTTTCAAATCACTAGTACAACCGATATAAAAACCGTCTTTGCATTTTAAACTGTAAACGTAGTACATAATCGCTTTCGCTAAAGCTTCAGCGTATCAAGTCGACTCCGTAAGAACTTCGTCGTACTAAAGCTGACTGTCACACCGAAGGTCATACAACCGAATCCCGCTTTCGCATGGCTTTGGCGGACTTTGTCACGCCGTAGCCACGCTTCAGCGTGACGAAGGCGGAGGGTAAGAGATTCGAACTCTTGGTGGGTTGCCCCACACCCGCTTTCCAAGCGAGCGCACTAGACCGCTATGCGAACCCTCCTAACTACTTACTAAGTTAACACTTAAATTGAATTTTGAAAAACTATATTTGATTTATTTTAAATATAATTGTAGGATAATATAAGACCAATTCAGGAGGATTTCTTGAAAAAAAAGCAGAGAGCTAGAAAGACTACCAACAATGAAGGAGTTGGTGGTGCGGCTGATATTTGTTTTCGCCCTGACGATCAAATGCTCTGTTATGAAAACCTTTTAACAGGAAAAACCGTACGAATCGTAAACGGCCAAGTATTATTGGGAACTTCTGCAGCGCAGTGTTCCCTTACAAAAGCTGACCCTTTGGTCAAGTCCCAATCTACTCTTCATAGACCTACCCGCTCTTGGTAATGAAGAGTATTGGCTCGCGAGGATTGTTCGCGAGCCTTTTTTTAGAATACCTTTTTTGCTATATTTTATTTGTAAATTTGTGGTGTAAAAATCGCGCGTTTAGTTCCCCGAACGTACCGAACTTGCTACGCAGTTTGGCACGTTCGGGCAGAAGTTGGTACCCGACCGACTGAACGACCAAATGGACGATTAGCTCAGTTGGTAGAGCGTCTCATTGACGTTGAGAAGGTCAGAGGTTCGAACCCTCTATCGTCCACTAGACTTGTAAATTTGATTATTGTACTCTGATTTAAGAGGACTCATGGCCAAGAAAAACCGACATAAGGACCCTAAGGCCCTTAAAAGGGCTGCGTTAAGGCATGTTAGGAACAGGAGGGCCAAGCGGAACGGAAGCAACGAACCTTTCCGTGTCGCCAAGCGGCGCGGATAGGTTGCGAGGGGGTTCAATCATCAGGTTGAACCCTTTGAGCTATATGTTCGAAATATTTGCTTGTTACAATTTTCTGCACTTTCCCCAACTTGTATTTATAAAGGGTAAGTAGCTGATATAATAAATGTACTTACGATTAAAATTATTTTAATGAAAAAGCAAGCTGGTTTTACATTGATTGAACTATTGGTGGTAATAGCAATTATCGGCATACTTTCTTCGGTGGTTTTAGGTTCTCTCAATATTGCAAGAGGGAAGGGTCAGGATGCAAAAGTCAAAGCTCAACTTTCTAGCGCAAGAAGTGCTGCTGAGCAATTTTTTGATACAAATGGAAACTATATTGGAATAGGAGGTAGTGTAGATGATGGAGATTGTACGACAGCTGACTCTATGTTTGTAGACGATCTTTTATCACCGTATACTGATCCGAACAACTATCCAGCGGGAACCAACATAAGGTGTATGTCGACTGGTTCTGATTTTGCAATGGTTGCCTCTCTTGCCACACCTGGTGAATTTTGGTGCGTTGACTCTTCCGGTAATAAAAATTCAGTTAGTGCAGCTGATATTGCAGCAGCACTTCCAGATACCACAACAACTTGTCCACAGTCTTAGTTATTTGTCAAAAAAATTATTGACATTTTTAACTTGCAATTTTATCTGATTTATTATTAAATTTTGCGAATGGCTTCTTAATGAAGGGGTCGGTTTAATAACATAATTACTATGAAAAAATTTTTTAATACTATTTTGGCAGTTTTACTAGTTCTAGGTACTTCATTTGGCTCAAATTTTTCGAGTGCTAGTGCTGCTACTATTATTTTTAGCGATGGGTTTGAGTCACCTGAACTTCTCTCAGGTTGGTCTAATGACAGTTGGACTAGTGGCAGTAGTGCTCACTCTGGGAGCAAATCCGCTCGTCTTCTTGGATCCCAGAATACTCAAAACTTAGTTAAGAGCATATCTACATCGGGATACGAAAATCTGACAATTGGTTTCTGGTATAAAGCATCTGGTTTAGACACTACAAGTGGAGATGATAAGGTTGAAGTTTTTTATACTGTTGATGGTGCAGTATGGACAGAAGTAGAGTCTTTGGAAATAAATAGTAGTCATGATGATAATCTCTGGCATGAATCAAGCTTTAACCTTCCATCTACAACAAACAATAATCCAAGCTTCGGTATTAAATTTGTAGGGAATTTAGATGCAGAAAATGATACGGTTTGGATTGACGATGTTGCTCTGAGTGGAGATGAGCAGAAAGAGTGCGTTAATCACGAATATTCAATTGTAAGCAATACAGAAGTTTCAGTCGGTGAAGGTTTCGCAGTAGAGGTAACCAATCTCAACCAACATTGGGACGCAAATATTGAAGGAG
>CAYVXT010000046.1:0-5096 GCA_964455485.1 uncultured Candidatus Saccharibacteria bacterium | reverse complement strand
GGAGGAATGGTAATAATGATTTGGCGTTACTTAAATGCACATCGGCTTATCCAGCGCCTTTTGAAGAAGCTAATTTGAGGACCATTCCAAATATGGCACAAACATTTGATACAGTCGTTGGATTGTCGGATCATACTTTGGGAATTTCTACACCTATAGCCGCCATAGTTTTAGGTGCGAAAATTATAGAAAAACATTTCATTTTAGACAGAAAACTTGGCGGTCCCGACGCCGCTTTTTCATTAGAGCCGCACGAATTCAAACAGATGTCCTTGTCAATAAGAGAAGTCGAAAAATCACTTGGTCGCATCAACTATCAACCGTCAGAAAAAGTATTAAAAAATAAGATTTTTGCGCGTTCTTTATATGTTGCAGAGGATATTAAAGCCGGTGAAATCTTGACCGAAGATAATATCCGGTCGGTAAGACCTGGCTATGGGATGCATCCAAGACATTTGAATGAGGTTATTGGTAAAAAAGCAGCGATAAATTTGGAAAAAGGCACTGCTTTACAATGGAACATGATTGATTGAATGGGCAAGAATGGCAATATAGTGGCCATCGTGCAAGCTCGTATGGGTTCCACACGGTTACCCGGAAAAGTGATGAAGGAATTGTGTGGACGCCCTGTTCTGTGGCATGTTGTTGACAGACTTCAACGCTCAAAAAAGTTGAATAGAATCGTAGTAGCAACGACCGTTTTACAAGAAGATGATGTTATTGAACGTTTTTGTAAAAAAAACAATATTTTGGTGTATCGTGGTAGTTCAGAGGATGTGCTAAATCGTTATTTTGAAGCATCTAAAAAATTTAAGGCAAACACTGTAATAAGAATTACGTCGGATTGTCCTGTGATTGACCCGGTTATTCTCGATGAAATGATAGTAGAATATGAAAAAATATTATTAGTTCATCCACTAAATGCTTATGTCAGTAACACATTAAAACGAACATTTCCTAGAGGATTGGATGTGGAAATCTTCTCAAATGATCTTCTTGAAAACACTTTCCTGCATGCAAGATCTCCCCATGAAAAAGAACATGTTACCCCATACATATATAGCCACCCTGAATTGTTTTATTTGTTTAGCTTTGAAAGTGAAATTGATTATTCTGCCTTTCGATGGACGCTCGACACTTCTGAGGACTTTCAGCTCATTGAACAAATTTACAAAAGGTTATATAATGAAAATCAACTTTTTCTATTTCGAGATATTTTGAACTTATTTGACAAGTCCCCTGAATTAAAATTTATTAACGATCATGTGGAACAAAAGAAGTTTTAGTAAGCTTCCGGTTACTATTTTTATTGCTGCCTTTGTTTCTTGTGTGAACTGTTTAATGCCGATTAGAAACCTGTGGCCTCAATCGTCTGAATACAAAAAAGGCTTGACCGATTTTAATCATTTTGAATCAGTTCAAGATTTTTATCTCCAATTGGGTACCGCTATAAAGCATCCCAGAAACCCCTTACTCAAACCGGACAATCCATGGGAGGGGATAGCGACATATCTTTACGGTTCCGTTATGTACGATAGTATACAAAATATTTTTAGAATGTGGTATCAAACATTCCGCTTCGACAAACCGGGCGGTGAGCGTTCTTATTTTTGTTATGCATATTCTTACAATGGTTTTGATTGGATAAAGCCGAATTTAGGTCTGGTACCCTATTACGGTTCTACAAACAACAATATTGTACTGGCTCCAGCTGGCAAAGGCGACATGTATACACCTTCAATTTTCCTTGATTCTGAAGAGAAGATCGAATCCAAGAAATTTAAAATGGTTTATACGGACATGAGCACTTTGGATAGTGGATCTATTGTCAACGTTGCTTTTTCACCCGATGGGATAAAATGGACAAAACATGAAAGCAATCCTCTGAGACCACCTGTAACAGGTGACGCGGGTGCATTATTAGCAAAGAAAATAGGTAATTCATTTGTTTTATTTAGTAAGGTCACTGTTGACAACAAGCGGGCTCGAGCAGTTACCCAAAGCAGCGACTTTTTGCACTGGACCTATCCACAGAATATATTAGCTCCTCCACTAAATGGAGTCCCAAAAGGTGAGTTGTATTGGATGTGTGCGTCACCCTGGGATGATAGATTTATTGGTCTTGTAGGAATTTTTGATACCGATAGTACATCAAATGTAATTTACCCATCATTTTGTTACGGAGAAAACCTCTTCAATTGGAAAATACCTGACGCACAGAGGCAAGCAATTCCATTAGGGAAAAAAGGAGAATTTGACAGTGGAATGATTACGGTGCAAGATCATGTTTTTTTGGAAGTCCGAGACACGATCTGGACTTATTATGGAGGCTGGAACGGTCCACATTCAACATATGCCAGAAAAGCAGCGATAGGGCTTGCGCGATGGCCCAAAAAACGATTTGTTGGCTTGGGTGCTGATGAAAAAGTTGGAAGCTTTTTGACAAAGAAATTTAAGTTGGATACTCACGAATTAACAATTACAGCGGAAGTGAAACAGGATGGGTATTTTGTAGTCGGATTATATGATCAAAATGGATTTCCTTTAAACGGGTTTGCTGAAGCAGACTTTGATACTTTGAAAACGACTGTTGAGAATATTCCTTTATCTTGGCATGGGATATCCAATTTGAATATTCTAAAAGGCCAAGACATAAGAATATATTGTTCGGGTAAAAATATAATTATATTTGATTTGGGAAAGTTGTCAAATTGGGGGCAATCCCAAGAGGACAGCACGGTTCCAGTTGGTCTTCCAAAAAAAATCGAGCTCTATCAGAATTACCCCAACCCATTTAACCCTACGACTACCATTTGGTACGGGGTATCAAAAGAGGCTGATGTTTCTTTAGTTATTTATAACTCTCTCGGGCAACAAGTTCGGAACCTCCTTCAACAGAGGAGGAAAACGATCGGCTTTTATAAGGTTGATTGGGATGGGCGTAATGATTTCGGAAACACAGTGAGTAATGGGTTATATATCTATTATCTGAAAACCGATACAGAGTCTATTGCCAAAAAGATGCTTTTTATAAAATGAATTCACGGATTTGAAATATCGTTGTTGATATGATTAACAAAGTTAATTGATCAAGTTGATGGACCATTTTCAAAAAAATTTACCTGGATTTCAAATGACTTTTTTTAAGGGAGGCTTAAAAGTCGGTAGCGGATTTGTTGTAACCGTTCTTTTGAACTATATCTTTACCCTGATAGTGTCGCGTACGCTGGGCCCTTCTGATTTTGGGATTATAACTTATGTGATATCCATCGCACAGATACTAGGCTCAATTTCAGTCATCGGTATGGATCAGGGAGTTGTTAAATTCATTAATGCTAAAAAAAGCGATAGCCGGTTCCGTAAGATATTTTATTTCACATTACTTTCAACATTAGCGGTATCATTGGTTTTAGCAGCTATCTTGTATTTTTCAGCTTCTCTAGTTAGCACATTGTTCTGGGTCTCAGGCATAGATGAATTTGTCAGGCTAATTGTTTTAATGATACCCTTCTTTGCTCTATTTCGTCTCGCTCTATCAGTAGGGAGGGCTTCAGGATTTGTTAGATATGAAATTTTATACCAAGATATCGGCGACCCTCTGCTTCGTATATTGTTGGTTTGCGGTTTATTGGTTTGGAGTCTAAGTATTGAGGGAGTTTTAATTTCTTATATTTTTACGTATATCCTCTTAGTCTTATTTTTGTTTTTATCGTTTACAAAAAAACTCCCTTTATTTGGTCAATCAAAAAATGAATTTGAGCTTAAGGAGCTTCTTCGGTTTTCAATTCCGCTGACGGGCGTGGTTATTCTCAACCGGTTTTCGGACCGTATTCCGTACTTTTTTATTGGCTATTTCAGTGATGCAGCAAACGTTGGCTTTTTTGCGGCTTCGTTTCGGATTGCTGTTTTAATTGCTTTTCCTGCCAGCGCTTTTACGTTTCTATTCGCACCGATGTTTTCGAAATATTATATGGATGGAAATATGGAGGAATTGAAAAAAATTGTAAAAATGACCACACGCTGGATCCTTCTTATTACGTTACCACTTACGGCTATTATTATCATTAACGCCAATGAGTTTATAGCGTTGTTTGGGGAAGAATTTTTGGACGCGAAGCCCATGCTCATTCTTCTTTCAATCGGCTATTTTATTCATTCCTGGTTTGGTCCGTTAATTGAAATGATAACGTTCTCCGGGAAATCTTCTTGGACGCTTTACAACAGTCTATTTTATATTTTGTTGATTGGATTGTTGAATATGGTCTTAGTCCCCTTATACTCTGGTATTGGATCAGCAATAGCTTTCTCAGGAGCTATTGTTCTTGTTGATATCGTACGATTGTTTCAGGTTTGGAAGATTTTTAGTATTTTACCTTTTGAAAGAGAAAACATCAAATTGGTAATCGTCGCAGCGTTGGGTTTGACGGGTATTTTTATATGTAAATCGATGTGGGTAGATTCGATTTCAGGTAATGTTTTATATTCAATTTTGTTTTTTACGATGTACTCAGCAACCGTATATCGTTTCTTTTTGAAAGAAGAAGAATATGTCTATCTCAAAAAACATTTTAAATAATAATTTAAATTCTTTTTAAATGCCTGTAGAAGCTTTTCCGAAAAACGAGCTGTTAGTGATTATTTTGATATGTGCTGTAGTGTATGCTACAGGTAAAAACAATTTGTCGCTAACTTTGATATTAATCGTTGGAGCAATCTTTTTCTCAAAACTCCAGTGGAAAATAGGCGATACAACCGTAAGGTTTGAACAACTGACAGGCGTTTTTGGCTTTATGACGGTAATGGTTCCTATGGTTTTTACTCAAAAGAAAATTTATTGGGATCGATATACTTCAGGTGTTCTACTTATATTTTTTCTTATGTTTGTATCTTCTTATATGAATTCCCCTTCAAATGTAATTTCAATCAAAAAGACATTTGGCTTGTTTCCATATTTGTTAAGTTACATGGTTGTATCTAATTTGCTTCTATCCCAAGAAGCCATAGTCAAATCTTGGAGTTTATTGTACAAAGTTGGCACCATCATGGTTGCTTTTTCTTTACCAACCTTTTTTTTATTTTTTTTGGATATTGATTTA
>CAYVXT010000045.1:0-2718 GCA_964455485.1 uncultured Candidatus Saccharibacteria bacterium | reverse complement strand
GCTCAGTCAGCTTTAGTGTTAAGGCAGATGAAAGATCTAATACTTCTGTTTTGCTTTTTGATATAGCAGGCAATAAAATACGCGAAGCAAAAATGAGTGAGGTATCAGGAATTCCTACAATGGAAACCGGTGATCTGCCGGCAGGAGTTTATTTCTACAGGTTGTTTGAGAACAGTAAGGCAGTTCAGACGCAGCGATTGATTATTTCGCATTAGAAGAGAGTAGGGGAAGAAAGTATTGGGTATTGAGATGTGAGTATTGAGTCCCGTTAGCTATCGGGATGAGATGGGTCGGTGATTCGCTTTCAGCATAAAAGGAATTTGTAGATTTTTTCAGAAGCGGGGTAAAAACTCCGCTTTTTTATTGCGTGATGTATCGGATTTCATTTGTTTTTCCTGACTTCCGCATTTTAACACCCAAAATGAAAAAGTGAAGCAAGTTGCTTTTGTTCTTCAGACATAAGAAGTGTTTTATTTCTTGTTTTTCCGCTTTTGGGATGTGTTATCGTCACCTCGAAAATATTTTCTGCGATCTCGATTGCTTTCACAGGGCTTATGTTTGCATTCTTTTGGTATAGTTGTCTTTCCAGTTCCTTATAAAGTTTATAGGCAGCAAAGGAAATGCATATATGAGACTCTATCCGGCGCTGTAGCCGGTGATAAATGGGTCGGATCTTAAGATCGGTTTTTGCGATTCTGAATGCTTTTTCAATTTGCCACAGATGTTGATAGTTTTCTATGATCTGGTCTTTGCTCAGTTTTGTGTTGGTCAAGTAGCCTTTGAGCCCATCCCATCCACAATCATGTTGAAGTTTTTCCTTATCGATGCTAACGGTTATTTCCCCCTCTAACTTTAAGAACTTATTGTAACCCCGGTTATTGATGCTTGCTTTGGTTAACCGCCCTGTTCTGATTTGCTTTTCCAGTTTTCGGATTCCTTTCTCCCGGTTATACCTGTCCTTCTTTGCTCTGTCATCTGAGAAGGTGATCACCAGTTTCAAGTCACCTTTGTTGATCACTGTACTCTCTCCGTTTTTTAGTGTGATGGATCGTATTTTTTGTTTAATTACCTTACTCTCGTTTTTTATTCTTGCTCCCAAAATAAATTCGTAGTCTTTGGTTTGCAGTTCCTCAATATTACTTTGAGAAAGTAAGCCGCTGTCTGCAATGATAATGAGTTGAGCAAGTTGATATTTCTTTTTGAATGTCTCTACTACAGGAAGCATCGTGTGTCCTTCAAACTTATTGCCTTCAAAGATTTCATATGCTAATGGATAGCCATTCTTACTCACTAACAAACCCAATACAATCTGCGGATTTTGATGTTTGCCTTCCTTGCTAAAACCCGTTTTCCGTAAGTCATCTTCCTGGTCAATTTCAAAATACAATGTGGTGACGTCATAAAAAACTATGCTGATTTCATTATTTAAAATCTCTCGGGTGTGGTCGTAACTAATCTGCTGTACCTGTTCTTTTTGTGTTCGATGCAGTTTGTCTAAGTAACGATAGAGCTGATCTTCGTCCCAATCAATTTGTTTATATCGGAATAAATATTCGGTGGTTTTTAATTTGCTTTTCGGAAAAGCAACTCTCGCTAACACTAGTTCTCTGAAAATAGGATCTTGTATTTTACTAAATCCTATTTGATCGAAAATTCCTCCCAGTAATAAGTCATAACCAACTCTTTTTAATGATGTGATTGAATCAAACAATTCATCAATCAAAGTATCAGAATTTGAAAAATCAATCTCTTGCTTTCCGGTATATTTATTTATCCATTGCTGAGCTTGAAGCTGTAAGGCCGTTAATTGCGAATCATTCGATGCGCTACCAAAACTTTTTAGAACATTATAACTTCCGGAACTCTTATCAACAACTTGAATATATGTTCTACCCTTGGCGGATTTTATTTTCCTGATGAACACGAAAACAAAGGTAGGACACCTGTTTTAACACCCAAATTAACCTAAAAAATTGACTTGTCTAATTGATTTTCATGCACTTAAAAAATTGCTAAAATGAAAGTGCGGAAGTCAGGAAAAATTCTGTAAAAAAAATCGATAAGAATTCAAATTAGACATTTTCCTTTAAGTTATGTTTCACTGAAAACTATAAATTAATCCTTGACACCCAGCGGGGCAACTATTTGAGTATTTCTGAATTCATTTTTTAGATTTAATAGGAGGCAAAGCATAATTTTCTATTGGCAAATGACCTTTCAGTGTATCGCGTATCATTTCAATAAAAAAAATTTTGTGAGTTGAATGTTTTTGAAAACTCATTTGAGAAATTGTTGTTGGGACGAAACCAACATGTGTTATTATAAGGTCAAAAATCGTATCAATAACTTCATTCTCATTGAGCAGTAATTTGAAATTCCCAAGTGAATCACTATTTCCACTTTTTATCATACTGTCTTTCTCATAAAGATGAATTGATGCGTATGGTATATCGGCTTTACTAACTTTGTCGCTGATATTGCCTTTGATGACAAGGGGAAAGCGATAGTTCTGGAGAGGAATTTCTAATTCCGAATTTTGTTGTTGTGAGAATAATAATAAGCAATTTATTTGTAAAGCTAGAGTAATTGTGAAAATGAATTTCCATTTTTTCAGGGTATTAAACATTTGTTATTTTTTTCGCTAGCTTCTCCCCATTTCCGGAGCCGCATTTGCCTTTTGATTGTTTTCCGGATTTACAGAACCAATTTTTCAATCTT
>CAYVXT010000044.1:0-15448 GCA_964455485.1 uncultured Candidatus Saccharibacteria bacterium | reverse complement strand
TATAGGTTTTTCATCCAGAATGATAACAAGGATAGGTGGGGACTTCGGAAACATAGGAAATTTGATTAATAAATTAAATAATAAATTGTCAGAGTTTAGAACTTCGACAAGTGATGTCTTCTTGACACCATTCAAGGGGTTACGTAAAGATGGTATGTATAGGCGCAGGATGGACTATGGTCTAACCCGCGACTTCATAGCATACCATGCCTAATAAGGGTCCAAATTACGAAAAAGAATACATAAAAGCTCTTCGAAAGAACGATTTGCAAGTCGTAGATATGTTGCTATCCAAAAATAAAGATTTAATCAAAAAAATAAAAAATTTTTGTATCAAACACGGATTTTCAGAGAAAGTATTTGTTGGCGAAGTGAAGAAGAATAGATTTTTAATGGCGGTTTTCTCTAAGGATCCTGGTAAACAGCAAATACATGAAAAGATTGCCGCAAATTTTATAAAAAAACTATCTTCCGTTAAGAATTTTGAACAATTGCCGCATGGGGCACTATCAATACTTAGTGGTGGTGTTTTGCCCAAAAAAGAACTTTCTAGGATGGGTGCACGTGGTAAAGCAAAGACTATCGATTTTAGTTGGAACACAAAAGGAACACAAATTTATTCTTCACATAAATACACAAAAGAAGGGGGTGGTGCCCAAGATAACCAATACAGTGATCTTCAAGAATTTATCAACGAGGCAAATCGTTCAAATTTGCCAAACACCTTCTTTTTAGCCATTGCTGATGGAGATTACTATAATACCAGGGACGCTAACGCAAATATGACTAAAATTGAATTTTTAAAAAACCTTGCAAACAGGAGAAATGTCTTTGCGATGCAAATTCATGAATTGAGTGAATGGTTAAGCAAATTATAATTTAGGGCATTCCCGCGTATGTTTCGGCGTATATATGTGCGTATGTACGGGTGGAATCAGAGTGATATAATTTTAGTATGAAATACACTCACAAGTTATTAAAAATGTAGTCGCATAGTTTTGCGGTCCTTATTCCTAACGAGTTGGTTAAAAAATTTGGGTGAAAGGAAAGATAAAAAATTTCTATTGAGGAATTGCCAAGCAAAACTCTTAAACTCAAGGACTGGAAAAGGAAAAAATCATTCTACTCGTGAGCAGAATGATTTGGATAAAAACTGAATTTTATGGAAAATGAACCGACAAAAGAAAAATATGGGGTGATTGGGGAGGAGATAATTGAGATGGCGAAGCTGGATCAGGAAATGAGGAAAAAGAACAATGATGATAGGGAATATTGGGATGAGGAGGTTGATAAGAAAAATACCGAAAGAATGAAAGAAATCATTGCTCAAATTGGCTGGCCTACTATTTCAAAAGTTGGAGAAGTGGCTTCAGATAAAGCTTGGCTACTTGTGCAACATGCTGACCACGACGCAGCTTTCCAAAGACAATGTTTGGACCTTATGAAAAACGAACCAAAGTCTGAAGTCTTGCAGGAAAACATTGCCTATTTGGAAGACAGAGTGCTTTTGAAAGAAGTGGGGTATCAAATATACGGAACACAATTTGATGAGAAAGATGATGAATTTTTTTCAAAACCAATAAAAGATTTGGAGACAGTGGATGAAAGGCGAAAAGCTATGGGGCTCGATACTCTGGCTGAAAATTTGGCGAGAATGTATGAGAGGTATGGGAGAAAATAGAAGCTAGAATCTAGAAGCTGGAATCTTGGGAAAAAAGAGATAAGAGATAAGAAATAAGAGGTAAGATATGAAGAGGGAACAGATAGTGTATAGTGTCTAAGAAAACGGGGGATAAATTTGTATAATCTATAATGTGAAAAAGATTTTGAAGATTGGAAATGCCGATGTCCGACGTTGGCAAAATTAGTTTTTAAATAAATTTATGAAAAATAAAATTTACCTTGCTAGACATGGACAAGACCGAGATAACGCAAATGGAATATTAAACGGACATAGGGACGAACCTTTAACAGATATTGGAATCAATCAAGCCCGGGAAGTTGCACAAAAAATTAAGGAGGCCAATATAAAATTTGATATAATTTTAGCTTCGCCATTGCAAAGAGCTTTTAAAACGGCAGAAATAATTGCTGAAACATTGGGCAACGATATACCGGTAAAAGAAGAACTAATTATAGAAAGAGATTTTGGGATAATGACCGGAAAACCGGTCTCCGCAGTTATTGAAATGTGCGCTCCGGATGTATTGGAGACCGATCATATAAACTATTTCTTATCACCAAAGGACGCTGAGACTTTCCCAGATTTAATTAGTAGAGGGGAAAGGTTGTTGGGTAAGCTAAATAATAATTATCAAGATAAAAATATTTTACTGGTGACACATGGTGATATAGGTAAAATGATTTATTGTAGTTATTACAATCTGGAATGGAAAGATGTTTTGAAAAACTTTCATTTTGGCAACTCGGAGCTACTACTTATGGCTGAGGATTCTCCTGCTAATGAGGCCCATGTATTTAAAATAAAGCAGTACCATAGTTCTAAATAACTAAAAATGCCGATGTCTGACAAATCCAAAAACGAAATAAATAAAATAAAAGAAAATCATTCTACTTGGGAGTAGAATGATTTGGATAAAATTTAAATCATATGAACAATACTTATAATTGGTACTCGCAAATTATCAGACCATCGTGGTCGCCGCCATCGTGGATTTTTGGGCCGGTTTGGACATTTCTTTACATACTCATCGCTATTTCGTTTGGCAAAGTATTTTTGATGGCTTTTAAGCAACAAATCCCTTGGATAGCGGCACTGCCTTTTATACTCAACCTGGTTTTCAACTTTGCCTTTACTCCGCTACAATTTGGTCTCAAGAATAATTTGCTTGCGGCGGCTGATATACTTTTGGTCCTCGCGACACTTGTGTGGGCGATGGTGGCTATTTACCCTTATGCTCGCTATATAACCTATATGCAGATTCCATATTTAGTTTGGGTTTCCTTTGCAACTGTTTTGCAATTGACTATCACGTATTTAAATAGGTAAGTTTAGTCAATCATCATTCTCTATTTTCGGAGGATGATCGAGTTCTGAAACGGACCAAAGAATGATAAACTCATAACACCATCTCTTAGATGGAATTTAGCCAGTGCACTAAAATTGACCGCAAATCCCTTCGGGGTTTGCGGTCGTTTTTTATAAGCTTGATGAAAAAAAGGATTAGATTAAACTGAAGGTATGGAACAATTTAATAATCAAAATAATTTAGAAGTAAATGGTGGAGGACAGGAGAGAATGGCAGAATATGAAAAATTGTTATGGCAAAGAGCTGAAGAGTTTTCACTGATTAGACAGGCTATAGAAAAGAGGGTCGAAGAATTGGACCAACTTTTTAATGATAGACCCATTGATACTTTAAATTTGCATGAGAGGGATGAAAGAATGAGTGAGGAAAAGGAATATTGGGAAGCGAAAGCAGAGATTAGTAGTATTCAAGAAGAGGAAAATAAAATTGAAGAAGCTTTGGTAGAGCTTGGTGGTGGAGTTTTGGATGAAGAAAAAGTTGCCTCACTTTTACCTGAACAAACAGATGAGGAAAAAAAGATTTCTAAAAGAAAGAAAGCAATTTTGGAAGAGAAAAGGCGACTTGGAATTGACCCTAGAGATATTATGTCTGAAATGTATGGAGAACTTGGTAGAGAAAAAATGCGTCTAACTACCGGTAGACACGACAAAGGGGTAAAAAATCTAGGAAGTATTGATCCTTTGAGTGCAGCAGCAGAATTTTATTATAGAACTACAGATAGTCATGGGGGCAAGGTGGATTATGGTAAAAGAAGTGCTTCGTATGTAAGCAGTAGTGGAAAGAGAATTCGTAAGAAGTGATAAGGAGGCGGGGGTGTTTAGGGAATAAGAAATAAGAAATAAGAAGTAAGAGGTAAGATGTAAAGAGGGAAGAGGGAACAGATGACAAATGACAAGTAACTATAACGAGGAATAAAAATTTATGGATGAAATAATTGTAAAACTAATAGGAGGGGAGAGTGTGGGAGTGGTGGGCCCTTCGGATAGTGGTAAAACGTATTGGGTAATGAATTCTCTAATCCCCGAGCTTGAAGCGAGAGGCAAGAAAGTTTTTTATGCACCAGACGGTGATACAGAAGTATCGGACTGCGATATTGTGATATTTGATGAAGTTGAAACTCTTTTTGATAAAGATAGGCTAGAAGAGCAGTCGGGAACATCAGAACCATACTATTCTGAAAAATATTTGGAAAAGGTCAAAAGGTGGCAAGAAAACTATGCTTCACGCAAAGAGCCAGCCCTTTATGTAATTTCTCGTCCTGCTAAAGATGTTGATTATTTGGTAAAAAATTTATCTCAGCCCGAATGGTCTTCACGCCCTATTTCAATGTATCCATTTCCTTTTTAAATTTATATTCCTTCCTCTCCGCTTCTCTTTCTTTGTGCACCATGAATACCTATGGGGGTATTCATGGTGGGAGGTGGAGGAGTAGATATTTGCATCTAAGAAAGGAGAAAATAAAAATTGGAAAGACTGGGTAACAGTATAAATTAATTTTTATTTTTCAAAATGGATTTAGTCCCGTCATTCGGCAGTTTTGTGCGTGAAATTTTTGTATTGCATTTTTATTAAATTATTGTATTGTGTGGTGGGGGTTCAAATGAACTTTGTAACAATTTCACTGCTTATGCTGGCTCTGTTTATCGGAGCTGGCCAGACAATGGCGCAGGACGCTGGGGTGTACGTCGCTTTTCCTGACGGTGTTTACCGTCTTGTGTTGGACGGAAGGGGTGGCGGCGAATTTAAGTGGCTTGTGGGCATCAAAAATGTTACCCAAATGATGTTCGCGGAAGACAATGATGAGTTGTTAAAATTCATCTATTTCAGTAGTCCTTCTGGCCATGTTACCGTAGCAAATGAATATCTTCTCTTTACGACTACACCCATAAATAGGCGTACTTGGAGGCTCCACCCTGGTAGGCTCCATAATGCACGTCAGCGTGGGTTCATGGTCACTGTACCCTCGAGTGAAGAGACTATTGAATACATGATCACTGCATCATCGGATGAAGAATACAACAAGGTCTCAATCTTCACCGGGCGTATCGAGGTCAAAGAGGCTCAAGGAGGGCGAGAAAGGCAGTGTATGCAACTTGCCGACCTGAATTCGGGCCACCGCTTTTGTATTAGCAACCATTACAACCAAAATGGTTTGGTGGTGGCTACAAAGTCCATGTTCGATGAGTACAAATGGAACTATTGGGGAGCTCAGCTTTTGCCTGGAGAACATGTCGTCTCAATCGCGCCAAACAAAAGCAAGGACAAACTTTACGCTCTTGTGGCTCGGGAGGCTTTCTGTTACAACATGCCGGTTACCAATGGGAAGTTTTGTAGCGTTGTAAAGCCTGGACGGTTGGTGGAAATATGGGCTGGCAAGGATGGCCAGTTGCATGACAACACCGTCCTGACCGGATTGTACGTTGAGCCAACAATCGGCACACGGCAGGCCCTAGTTAGCCCAACTGGAGTGTATACCGAATCGGCAACTGGCCTACAGCAAGTATCGGTCAGTTCGACCGGAGTATACTATGTCGTCACGGACGACAAGTATGTGTTAGCAGGCGATAAAAGGGTGCAAATCTTGATGTACTACAGTTTTGCAGACCGAAACCCGAAACCACTTGCGGTTGTCGACGGAGTGATTGGGGCGGTGCTTGCTCCGTAATACATTTTCACACTGCTCTCGTTGCCTTCGTGGTAGCGAGAGCGGTTTTGTTTGCAAATATACAGAAGAATTAGTGGTCAGAAATATTTTTGGATTTTTCAGCACTAATGCGCCACAAACAATCCAAAGACTTGTTTAACACCTGCGCCTAGGAGGGCACGGCGGGCTTCGCGGAAGGTGGAGAGAGTGGTGTAAACATCATCAATGATGATTACAGAATGTCCGCGGATGGCGGAGCCATCCGCGGACATTGAGTTTTTTACATTCTCAATCCTTTCTTCTTTTGAAAGAGTGGTTTGGCGAGCAGTTTCTCGAATTTTTTTGAGGCTGTTGTAATCGAAAATAATATTTTTATCAATTAGTTTTTGAATTTCTTTAGTAAGCTCTTCACATTGATTCCAGCCTCGATTTTTAATTTCTTTTTTACTCATTGGCATTGGCATTATTATGGGTGTGTTGCCGGCCCATAGAGTGATTTCAGAAATAAGTTCTTCTAATTCTTCAGCCATAAACAAAGCAAGAACTTTTTTGGCCGAAAAATTGTTTTTATATTTGATCGATTTGATCAAAAGTTTGACGGCCTGATTGCTATAATTAAACAAAACTTGTAAATTTTGAACCTTGACGGGAGAGGAGGGTAAAAGGCCGCGCAAAGTGGAATGGTCAAGTGAGAGGAGAGTGTTAAGCCTCCTATCTTCAGGGATTATGAATCCCAAAATTTTATAATAGAGGTCTAAAAATAATCTGGGTATTACCGAAAGATATTTCATTGTAGTATAATTATAAACAAAAATGAGCTTTGTATAATATGGATTTCTTATCGGATTTATTCAAAAAAAAGAGTAGCAGTGCACTCGGTATTGATATCGGCTCTTCTTCTATCAAAGTGGTTCAGCTACAAAAAAAGGGCGATAAAGCTGTACTTGAAACTTATGGTGAGCTAGCCCTCGGTCCTTATGGAGGTGCAAATATAGGTCAATCAGTAAATTTGCCTCAAGACAAACTTATTCAAGCAATGGCCGACCTCCTTGCTGAAAAGGAAGTAAATATCACTACCAAAACGTGCGGTATTGCGATCCCGTTTAAAGCGAGTCTTTTGTCAGTAATACAATTGCCAAATGTTGGTGAAAAAGAACTCGCATCCATGGTTCCGATTGAGGCAAGGAAATATATCCCGGTACCTATTTCTGATGTTTCTATAGATTGGTCAATTATCCCAAAGCGGGAAGATGTAGATAGTTTGATCCCAACTAAAGGAGAAAAAAAGGTAAAGATGGCAGATATTTTGCTTGTTGCTATTCACAACAACATTATCAGTCAATATCGCGACATAGTTCAAAAAACCGGCTTGAATGCAAAATTTTTTGAAATTGAGTTGTTTAGTACGATGAGAGCAATTTTGGAAGGGATAAATGCGCCAGTCATGATATTTGATATGGGGGCTGCAACTACCAAGCTATATATAGTAGAACGTGGTTTGGTGCAATTTTCACATACAATAAATGGAGGATCACAAGACATAACAGCAAATATTGCGAGGTTTTTAAATATATCAGCAGAAGATGCAGAAGTTATAAAACGTTCAATTGGTATGGGGATGACACCTGAAGGTGCGGACCTTTCTCAAACAGTATCGATAGTATTTGACCGTATTTTTGATCAAGCAAACCGTTTTCTTTTTGATTTCCAAAAGAAACGCAACCAAAATGTTAAGTCTATTTATTTGACCGGAGGAGGCTCTGCGCTCAAAGGCTTTCGGGATTTGGCTGCTCAAAATTTCAAAGTGGAAGTAATTTCCGGAAATCCTTTTGAAAAAGTTGAAACCCCTGCTTTCTTGGAAAATTTACTAAAGGTTACTGGTCCAGAATTTACAGTAGCTGTCGGAGCTGCTCTTCGATGTTTGGGCGAACTAGAGTAATCAACAACTTTCATAGTGATTGTTTTTCTGTTCCTGTATAATTAATTTAAATGGCATCTGATTTTCAATCTTCTTTCATACCAAAAGAGCCAGTTACAAAAGATGGTTTTTCAAAAAGCGAAACCAGTCTTTTTGGCATAATCGGTTTGCTTTTGTTTTTGGTAGTGCTCGCTGCTACTGGCGGTTTGTTTGCATATCAATATGTTTTGAAGGGGGAGATTAATACTTTGCAATCACAACTCGCAAGCGCAGAGAGTAGTATCGATAAAAAGTCGATTAGCGATATGTCGGCATTTAGTAAAAAGCTAAACATGGTAAAAACGTTGGTAGACAAACATAGAGTAATCTCTGCATTTTTAGATGATCTAGCATCTTCTACAGTTAGCACGGTTCAGTTTGACGAATTTAGCTTCGGTCCATTGACTGAAAGCGCCCTCACTGTGACTATCAGGGGCCAAACTACTAGCTATGCGTCAATCGCCTTACAAGAAAAAGTTTTTGATGATGATCCTTACATATTATCTACATCTTTTTCTGATTTGAGTTTGAGAGAAGGGGGCAGGGTTGGTTTCTCTGTGAAATTAAACGTTGACCGAAAAATAGTAAATTATGTAGCGCCGGCAGGCTTTGTAGTCGCATCATCTACTCCTGACGATCTATCTGATATGGAATCTTCTGCTTTCAACGAGGATTTGGATTTTAATTTAAATAACATATAGCATGAACAGTACAAGCGGAACAATGTATATAGTTTTAGCACTCGCAATCGCGTATGCTTTCACATATCCAATGTACAACGAACTTTTTGCTATCATGGATCAAAAGCAGGTGTATGAAGATGCTTTAGCGACAGTGGCTACAATTGAGTCCAAAAAAAGCCAATTAGAGCAAGCATATGCCTCTATTCCAGAAGCCAGCAAGAAAGAGATTGAAACTCTACTTCCAAAGAGTCCATCATCGGTAGCCTTGGTATCCCAAATTGATACAGTTGCCGCAAAATATGGAATATCTATAGACAATATTATTTCAAGCGAAGTAAGTCAGTCGTTGCCGGGCGCAATAGCAGATGGTGCTCAGCCAAATCCATACCAAACATCAATAATCGGTTTCGGTTTCATTTCGACTTATGAGAATTTCAGAAAATTTACAGATGATCTTGAAAAAAGTCTTAGGATTTTGGATGTGAGCTCAGTACGCATCACACCTCAAACCAAAGGCTTGTATAATTTCGTGATCGAATTCGAAACATATTGGTTTAAATAACATGAAAAATTCTAAAAAAGCTCGTACAAATCTGTTGATTGCCCTACTCATCGGACTTCTCATAGTTGCTTATAAGAGCATTTTTATGAGTGAGCTTGAAACTTTCGATGATGCCAACTTTACTGCAAGTGCCAGAGTCCAGGCTGTGTTGGGTCAAGTGCAAGCGATCAATTTTGATTTATCTGTTTTTGATGAACCTAAAATGCGTTCTCTCAAAAGCATTGAGGTACCACTGCCACAACTTCCAGTGGGCAAAAAAAATCCTTTTGCAAGTTAATATTTGTTTGATATGAGTATCTTAGACGTTCTCGTGAAAAAAGGAATAATCGAGGCGAAAGACCTTGCGTCTATACGTGAAAAAACGGGAGGAGCCGAGCAAAACATTGATGATGTTTTGATGTCTTTGGGTATAAGCGAAGAAGATATTTTGAAAGCTAAAGGCGACTATTACTCAGTGCCGATTCGTGGCATCGATTCTTCTCAGATCACCGGTAAGGTGCTCGACTATATACCAGAGGAAGCTGCCGTTTATTACAAAATTGTACCCATTGCTTTAAATAATGGGGTACTAGAAGTTGGCGTGGTTGATCCTGATAACATGTCAGCGGGGGATGCTCTAAATTTCATATCATCAAAAGTTAATTTGCCTTTCAAAACATTTCTTATATCTGAGGCTGATTTTGATAAAGTTATCAAACTGTACAAAGGGCTTTCTGGTGAAGTTACAAAAGCACTTTCTGAACTTGAAGTTGAGTTTATGACCGAGTCTCGTTCTGATGACGAGGGCTCTAAGAAAGATAAAAAGAAGGAGGTTGAAGAAGTTGAAGACGAAAACAATCTTAGCAATTTAGAAAGCCAAGATGGAGTTGAAGTTATTAAAAATGCTCCAGTCACCAAAATTGTAGCTACCATTTTACGTTACGCTACCGATGGAAGAGCGTCTGACATCCACATAGAACCAACTGCCTCTAATGTCCGCATAAGGTTTAGGGTGGATGGGATAATGAACACCTCCCTGGTGCTTCCAAGCCGTGTACATTCGGCAGTAGTAGCTCGTATAAAAATAATGTCGAACATGAGGTTGGACGAAAAACGAAAACCACAAGACGGTCGCTTTTCAGCCAAACTTAACACAAGAAAAATAGACTTTCGTGTCTCTACATTCCCAACATACTTTGGAGAAAAAGTGGTGATCCGTATTTTGGACCAAGAAAAAGGTATTCGCAAACTTGCGGAGCTTGGTATAAGCAAACCAAATTTGCAAAAAATAATGAACGCAATCAACAAGCCATACGGTCTTATATTGATTTGTGGTCCTACTGGTTCTGGTAAATCTACCACTCTTTATTCCATGCTAAATGAAGTTGATAAAGATCATAAAAACGTACTTTCTCTAGAGGATCCTATCGAATACAACATGGAAGGCATGAGCCAATCCCAAGTAAGACCTGAAATCGGCTATACATTTGCATCAGGTTTAAGAACTACCTTGAGGCAGGACCCAGATATCATAATGGTGGGTGAGATCCGAGATAAGGAAACAGCGCAGCTTGCTATCCAGGCAGCTCTTACTGGTCACTTAGTGTTTTCAACTATTCACACAAATACTGCTATTGGAGCAATACCTAGGCTTGTAGATATGGGTGTAGATCCGTATTTGATCGCTCCAACTTTGGTTGTGGCAATAGCCCAACGTTTGGCAAGGTCATTTTGTGAAGGTGGAGGCAAGGCAAGAAAGATGGACCCTGGTATAAAAATGATGATCGAAAAGCAGTTTGAAGATTTACCACTCGAATATCGAAAAAGTGTGCCACTCAAGGAGGAAGTTTATGAAATTGCTCCTATGCCAAACTGTCCTGCCGGTGTCCAGGGTCGAGTGGCGGTGATGGAAGTGTTGGAAGTTGATAAAGATATACAAAATATAATCCTCAAATCACCAACAGAGCAGGAAATATGGAAGCATGCACGGGCAAAAGGTATGCTTACCATGAAAGATGACGCAATAATCAAGGTTTTTGATCGCGTTATTCCATTTGAGGAGTATAACAATCTGTAATATCAACAACCGAGCAAGTTGAATGTATTTGAGTAGGTTATAATAAACTTACTATCTTTTAATAATACTTACATGGCCGATGAAATAAAAACAAAAGTTGTAATAGTAGATGATGATGATTTTTTGGTAAATATGTATTTGACCAAATTCAAGCAGGTAGGGATAGATGCTGAGGCATACAAATCAGGTCAAACTTTACTCGATGCTCTAAAAGGTGGTTTGAAACCCGGTCTTTTGCTTTTAGATATAGTTATACCAGCAATGAGTGGTATGGAAATTTTGGCAGAAATTAGGAAACAAAAACTAATACCCGAAGTTCCTATACTTATGCTTACAAACCAAAATGATGAGAAGGATATAAATGACTCTAAGGCGTTAGGAGTTCGAGGTTATATAGTGAAATCTGCTGCTACTCCATCGGAAGTCGTAAAGCAAGTTTCAGAAATATTAAAAGAATAAAGTTATCATATGGAAGATTTAGACAAGCTTGTAGATTTGTGCATAAAAGAAGGTGCTTCAGACCTCCACCTCTCAGAGGAAAGGCATCCTTTTGTTAGGATTTCTGGTCAGCTTGTGCCACTTCTAAAATACCCTAAATTTACCAAAGCTGTTATTCAAGATATTTTGGATAACATGCTTTCTGATACTAAAAAAACTTCTCTCAAACAAAATCAGAGTGCAGACTTTGCGTATTCCCATACAAATGACAGGTTCCGTGCTCACGTTTATATTGACCAGCAAAGAGTGTGCATTGCATTGAGGCATATTCCCAAAAAGATCCCAACTCTCTCGGAGTTAAATTTACCAGATCAACTTGCAAACTTCGCTCGTTTAAGAGCTGGTTTCTTTTTGGTGGTGGGTCCAACTGGTCACGGAAAATCAACAACACTTGCCTCGTTGATTGAAATAATAAATTCTGAGAGGCTTGAAAATATTATTACAATAGAAGACCCTATCGAATATTTGTTTACACAAAACAAATCAGTGATACACCAGCGAGGGGTAGGGATCGATACTCCAGGATTTGCTACAGCTTTGCACGACTGTTTTCGAGCCGATGTAAATGTGATAATGGTTGGTGAAATGCGTGATCCTGATACTATGGCGACCGCAGTGTCTGCTGCTGAGACTGGTCACTTGGTGTTTTCAACTCTTCACACAAACAATGCTGCTCAGTCGGTCGATCGTATAATAGACAACTTCCCTGCAGATCAACAAAGTCAAATCAGGATCCAGCTTGCGGCTTCACTATCAGGTATTTTTTCTCAAAGACTTGTTCCAAAAATTTCTGGTGGTTTGACTCCAGCCTACGAACTCATGATAAATACTGCCGCAGTTTCAAACCTTATACGTGACAAAAGAACACATGAGTTGAACACTGTAATAGAGACTGGATCACAAGAAGGTATGATCGACTTCAACCGTTGTTTAGTAGAAAAAGTAAATAAGGGCGAAATCACTTTGGAAAATGCTTACATGTATTCAACAAACCCACGTGCCCTAGAAAAAATGCTTTAAAAATATGCTTTTCCTTTATAAATCAGTAAATAGTTCGGGTGAGAGAGTCGAGGGTGAAATCGAAGCTTTTAGCCAGGATGTTGCTATTGCTTCACTTCAATCAAGAGGTTTGGCTGTATCTTCAATCAAACCAAAAGAAGAAGATGATGACCTCCTTAAAAAAATTCCATTTTTTAACAGAGTTTCCAATAAAGATGTTGTTATTCTTTCGAGGCAGCTCTCAATTCTATTTCAATCTCAGGTCTCCGCTTTGAGGATCTTCAAGCTTATTGCCTCTGAAGCAGAAAATCCTACATTACGCCGCCACATGCTTGAAATAGTAAATGATTTGCAAGGAGGTGCTTCTATTTCTGCAGCTCTCGCAAAGCACCCGGACATATTTTCTGATTTTTATGTAAACATGGTTAAGTCAGGTGAAGAATCTGGACGTATTGATCAATCATTTGCTTACCTAGCTGACTATATGGACCGAAACTATGAAGTTTCTTCAAAGGCAAAAAATGCTTTGATATATCCAGCTTTCGTTATATTCACCTTTTTTGCTGTGATGGTGCTTATGTTTACAGTGATTGTGCCAAAAATTGGCGTCATCATCAAAGAGTCAGGTCAAGAAGTGCCAATATATACCAAAATTGTTTTCTGGGTTAGTGATTTGTTTGTCCACAACTGGCCATTTATGCTAATCGGCATCATTGTTTTTGCTGTCGTCGGTATTTGGTATGGGCGGACTGAAGAGGGGAAACGAACTATTTCAAATGCACGACTATTCATACCATATTTAGGCGACCTTTATCGCAAACTTTATCTTTCGCGGTTTGCTGACAACATGAGTACTATGGTTATGTCTGGTATACCTATGCTCAAAGCTATCGAAGTTACTGCCTCACTTATAGATAATCAGACTTATAAAGATATTTTCAATTCCTCGCTTTCAAAAGTTAAGTCAGGGCAAGCCTTATCTGTAGCTCTCGGAGAGTATGATGAAATGCCGGGTATTTTGGTGCAAATGGTGAAGGTGGGGGAAGAGTCTGGAGAGCTTGGCAACATTCTTAAAACCATGTCCGCCTTTTATCAGCGCGAAGTAATAAATGCGGTTGATACTTTGGTTGGACTTATTGAGCCTGTTATGATCGTGGCTCTTGGTCTTGGTGTTGGTATTTTGCTTGCCTCAGTACTTATGCCAATTTACAATATTGCTGGAGGAGTGCAATAAATTTAGTGATAAAGTTTATTAAAATTAATGATATGAATAATAAAAAGCGTAGTACTTTTGGTAGAAATAAAAAAACAGGTTTTACCTTGATTGAGCTCTTGGTTGCGATCGCGATTATAGGAATTTTGGCCACCATAATACTTGCCAGTCTTACAGAATCACAATCTCGTGGGTATGACTCTAAAATTCTTCAACAACTCAATGGTTTTCGTACTGCTGCACAGTTGTATTTTTCTAACCACGGTGGTTATGGTCCAGATACTAACAGTTGCAATGATAATACAAGCATATTTAAAAGTGTGGATCCTCAAGACGGAAGTCCAAGTGTATATATAGACTCAGCTAACCTACCGGAGTTTACACAAGTGTATTGTAGTACAGATTCGAGTGGCAGAAGATATGCTGTTAAAGCCACGTTATATAACGCAAATCAATACTGGTGCGTTGATAGTACAGGAGCTTCTCGTAAAGTCACTGGCACACCAACAAATGGTACTGTTTGTCCATAAAGGGGTTATCCACATATAAATATTAATAAATTTAGTGGATTACCTATAATTACACTAAGCTTGCTTTTAAAATTAATAAGGTCGATAGAGTCCAAGCTTCTCTCTCGAGAGAGCAAATTAGTTAGATTATATTAAAATTATGAATCAATTAAGAAATAAAGGTTTTACACTTATCGAATTGTTGGTCGTTATCGCCATCATCGGTATCCTATCATCAGTAGTGCTAGCATCTCTTAATAGTGCAAGATCAAAAGGAAATGATGCAAAGGCAAAGGCTCAATTGGCGGGTCTTAGGGCAGCTGCAGAAGTGGCTTATGATAACTTAGGTCAGAAATACAGCACAACTGGTTCTGCTGTAGCAGCTTGTTCTGGTGCAAGCACCATGTTTGCCGATGCGTCAGTTGTACCATATGTAACTTTGAGCAACTACCCATCTACAAGCCAGACAATGGATTGTGGTATTAACGCAGCGGGTGGTGCATATTCTGTTGCAGTTAGCTTATCATCTGGAGCATGGTGCGTGGATAGCGCCGGAGCTTCAAGAGATAAAAACTCAGCAGGAACTTCTTACACAGGAGTAACTTCAGGAGCTACTCCAGCTCACGCTTCAGCGGGTGCTACTACATGTAGCTAGTCGTCGATATCTTTAAAAACAAAAAACACCCTTATGGGTGTTTTTTGTTTTTAACAGCGAGAGTGTTTGAGGAAAATTTTTAGGGTATAATGAAGTAATAATGGAGTATATGTTTGGAGCTATAATTTTCTTGCTTGGTGCCGCTTTGGGCAGTTTCGTCTCGGTAGTAGCAGACAGATATAATACTGGCCTCCATTTTCTTAAAGGCAGATCATTTTGTTTTTCTTGTAATCAAGTCTTAAAAAGCTTTGAAATGGTGCCACTATTTTCCTTTATTTTCCTTCGAGGAAAATGCAGGAATTGCTCCTCTAGGATCCCATTCAGTGCATTTATATCAGAAATAGTGATGGGCTTTTTTGCTATACTTGCAGCTAATTCTTACGGAGTATTGGGTGGGACATTTTATTGGTCAAACGCTCTCGCAGCTTTTTTGTTGTTGTGTGTTTTTGCTTCAATTTTACTCATATCGATATATGACATTAGACATTTTATTATCCCAGATTCGTTTTTGATAACATTTGTATTTTTTGCATTTGCTCACAATATACTATTTGTAATCGGAGGCCCTATATTTGCCTTCATTTCTCAGCGTGTACTTATAGGTGTTTTGCTTGCGTTGCCT
>CAYVXT010000043.1:0-2536 GCA_964455485.1 uncultured Candidatus Saccharibacteria bacterium | reverse complement strand
CCTAGGGTACTTGCTGTGCTTTTACTTTATTCCTCGGCGGTGATGGTGCTCGTATTTGTTTTTTATTTTTTGTTTTTGCCATTATTAAACCAGTCAGCAACGTTCCTCTCAACATTACCTTCATATTTAGGGGAGTTGCAGGTTTGGAATCCTTTGCAAAACAATGAATTGCTCTCATCAAATTCTGCTGTAGAAGGTTTTTCAAAGAATTTTTCCCTTAAACAAATAGTTGATCAAATTAACACCTCAGTATCTAGTCTTTCTCAAGGATTTTTCTCAACAGCAAGCACAATTTTAGGTGGGGTATTAAGCTTTATTTTAGTTATTGTTCTATCGTTCTATTTGGCAGTTGAAGCCGATGGTGTGACAAATTTCCTTAAAATGGTCACCCCTGCTAAAAATGAGAGTTACATAATTGATTTATGGAAACGGTCTCAACATAAAATTGGTCTATGGATGCAAGGTCAAGTTGTGCTCGCTATCATTGTTGCAGTACTTACTTTTCTCGGACTTACCTTATTAAGAGTAGAAAATGCCCTTCTGCTTGCATTTATAGCTGGATTATTTGAAATAATTCCGTTATTTGGTCCCATATTGGCAGCGATTCCAGCTGTAACATTGGCACTCATCACTAATGGTATGGGAAGCGCACTCACTGTTGTTGGATTGTATGTTATTGTCCAACAATTTGAAAACCAACTCATTTATCCTTTAGTGGTGCGTAAAATTGTAGGTGTGCCCCCAATAATATCTATATTAGCTTTGATTATTGGAGGTAAGCTCGCTGGATTCGTAGGGCTGGTTATTTCGGTACCACTTGCCACCATGCTCATGGAATTCTTGAATGACGTTGAAAAAAATAAAATTGAAGCTCGCAGCCTTGCTGAAAAGAAGCTGCGAGTGTAGGATTGGGTAATGGGTAAGTATTTCTACATAACAACAACTTTACCATACGTAAACTCGGATCCTCACGTTGGCTTTGCTATGGAAATAATTAGAGCCGATGTTGTTGCAAGAGCAAAGGCCCTTCAAGGGTATGAAGTGTTTTTTAATACCGGGACTGACGAACATGGTCAAAAGATATATCAAAAAGCTCTTGAAGCAGGAGAGGATACTCAAGATTATGTAAATAAGTATGCTGAAAAATTTAAAGGCTTAAAGAAAATATTAAACTTGTGCGAAGATATCCATTTTATACGTACTACTGATGATCATCACAAAAAAGCGGCTCAAGAATTTTGGAATAAATGCCTTGAGGGAGGGGATATATACAAGAAAAATTATGAAATTAAATATTGCGTTGGATGTGAATTGGAAAAAACAGAATCAGAATTAGAAAATGGTAAATGTATCATTCATCCTCATTTGGAATTGGAAATCCGAAATGAGGAAAATTATTTTTTCAAGTGGAGCAAGTATCAAAAACCACTTTTGGATTTGTATCAAAATAATCCAAAACTTGTTATACCAGACTTTAGATTCAATGAAATAAAAGCTTTTGTTGAAAGAGGTCTCTCTGATTTTAGTATTTCTAGATTGAAGTCAAAAATGTCTTGGGGCGTGCCTGTGCCAAATGATCCAGAGCATGTAATGTATGTGTGGTTTGACGCTTTGGTGAACTATATTTCCACTTTGGGGTGGCCCCACTCCGCTCTGGCTTCGGGGGGTAAACCTGAAGACGATTTATTTGAAAAATTTTGGGTAAATGGTACTCCGGTGCAATATGCCGGGAAGGACAATTTGCGTCAACAGTCAGCGATGTGGCAAGCAATGCTTTTGTCTGCCGGGCTTCCTCCAACACATCATATTGTGATTGATGGATTTATAAATAGTGGTGGGCAGAAGATGAGCAAATCGCTCGGAAACGTTATAAGTCCTTATGATGTGGTTTCTGAATATGGTACTGATGCATTACGTTACTACTTACTTCGCGAAATCTCTTCTTTTGAGGATGGCGATATGACAATGGAAAAGTTTAAAGAAGCTTACAACGCCAACTTAGCAAATGGTTTGGGAAATTTAGTATCGCGAATTATGAAAATGTCGCAAGATAATTTGGAAGGACCTGTAAAAGTCCCAGAATTTGAAAATATGGAAGAATATTTTTCAATTATAGAAACATTTGATTTGAAAAAAGCTTCTGATTTTGTGTGGAATAAAATCGGAGAAATGGATTTATTTATCCAACAAAACCAACCATTCAAATTGGTAAAGACAGATAAGGAGAAGGGTAGGGAAATGATTTCTGACTTAGTGGTCAAACTATATTCAATCGCAAGAATGCTAAACCCGCTTCTCCCTGAAACTTCATCAAAAATAAAATCTCTTATTAAAGAAAATAAAACTCCGGGAACACCTTTGTTTGCAAGGAAGGATTAGTCGTGCTCCAATGGACGTATCGCACGACATGATTTCGCAAAATCAAATGAAATACATCGATATACATTGCCACCTAGACTTTAAAGATTATGATTCTGAAAGGCGGGAAGTTTTGGCGCGCATGAAAGAGGCTGATGTTGGTGCCATTACCATAGGT
>CAYVXT010000042.1:0-3247 GCA_964455485.1 uncultured Candidatus Saccharibacteria bacterium | reverse complement strand
TCTGTACTTCCAAAATCGGTTTCATCTCAGGCAAAATCAGCAAAGAAATCCTCGGTTCGTTTAAAGTAAAAAATACCAACCACCAATAAGATAAATCCGGAAGTTAGGCTAATCATCATAAAATAAAGGTCCGGTACAATGCCGGTAATCGGATAACGAAACAATTCTACTGCGGTATACATCGGAGAACATGCGAGCACATATTGCAATAGCGGATATTTCAACAATGAAATCGGATAAATGACCGGGGTAAGAAAAAAAAGCACCTGTACCAGGAAAGGAATCACGTACCTGAAATCACGGTATTTGACGTTTAATGCAGCTAACCAGGAACCTAATCCCAGCGTGGCCACCATACCAATCAACATCGCCAGAGGCCACAGCAGGAAAGCAATCATATCAACGGGCTGCTTATAAAAAAGCAAAATTCCTATAAATAAAATAAAGGCCATCAGAAAATCGAAGAGGGCTACCAGTATCGATGAAACCGGAATGATGAGACGAGGGAAATAAATCTTCTTGATAATCAGTGCATTGTTCACCATACTATTGGAGGCACTGGTGAGTCCTGATGAAAATAAATTCCAGATGATCAATCCGGAAAAAACATAGACCGGGTAGGGAAGATTTTGAGAAGGTATATTCAGCGCCCTGCCAAAAAACAACGTAAAAATCGTCATCATCATCAATGGCTGAAGAATTGCCCAAAGAAATCCAAGGAATGTCTGCTTATATTTAATTTTGATATCGCGCCAGGTAAAAAAATAAAAAAGCTCCCTATAACGCCATATCTCTATCCAGTCAAACCACTTTCTGCCTGATGATTCAATACTATACTCTACTGATTCTGTCATGACTTTTGTAAACCAATATTATAAAGAATATTCCCTTTTGATTCTGCAAATTTGGGTCAAGTTACTATGAAACCGAACAGGATAAAAATATTTTCATACAAGGAATGAAAACACCAGGGCTCCTCTCATTGACAATCAATCACAAATGAAAATTCTTTTTATCGTACCCTACCCTTTATATGAAGCTCCTTCTCAACGGTTTCGCTTCGAACAATACTTTGGGCTGCTTGAAAAAGAAGGTCACCAATTTGTAACCCAACCCTTTCTTACCCAGAAGGACTGGAAGTTATTTTTCAAAAAGGGGCAATCCATCAAAAAAATGATAACCCTGATAAGAGGCTACCTAAACAGAATTGAGGTATTATTTTCGGCATCAAAGTTTGATTTTATATTTATCCATCGTGAAGCAACTCCATTAGGCCCACCAGTTGTTGAATGGATTCTTTCCAGGATTCTTCAAAAAAAAATAATCTTTGACTTTGATGATGCCATCTGGTTAACCGATCGAGAGGATGAATCTGGTATTCTGCGTTTGTTGAAATGGCGAAGTAAAGTAAAGTTTATTTGCCGGTGGAGTTACAAAGTCAGCTGCGGTAATAACTATTTACAAGGATATGCCATTCAATTTAATCCGAATGCCATAATAAATCCCACCACCATTGATTGTGAAAACATGCATACACCAGAAAGAATCAAACCGAAAACCAATACCGAAAAAGTGATTATTGGCTGGACGGGCTCCCACTCTACATTAAAATACCTTGAAACATTGGAACCGGTCCTAAAAAAAATTGAAGTTAAATTTGATCATATAGATTTCCTGGTCATTGCCGATCAACCCCCTTCATTAAACCTCCAACGATTAAATTTTATCCAATGGAAAGCTTCTTCAGAAATTGAAGATTTATCCAAGCTAGATGTCGGCATAATGCCACTGCCTAATGATGAATGGGCGAATGGAAAATGTGGCTTTAAGGCGTTACAATACATGGCCCTTGAAATTCCGACAGTAGCCTCACCTGTGGGAGTCAATACCCAGATCATAGACTCGGGTGTCAACGGCTTTTTATGCTCCACACAGGAAGAATGGCTTGAAGCTATTGATCAACTTATCCAAGACAAAAAATTGAGGCAATCCATGGGAGAAAATGGAAGGAAGAAAGTAAAAGAAAATTATTCTGTTCTTTCCAATTCAGCAAACTTTCTTTCTCTATTTGCAGAGTAAATAAAAATCAACGCCAGTGAATAGAAAGGAAGTAATGGAATTTTATATCTAGAAAGTGTGCCAAAATTAAAGGTGGATACGCCAACGGCAAAAGCAAACGTAATGCTGAATGCAAGGCAGAAAAGGATATGTGGATTTGATAAGGTAGAGAACCAAGCTCCTCGTGCTTTAGCTATAACCCATAAGGTTAACACAAAAAATATCAGCGCCTCAACAGCCGACATCAGCATGAGTGGATTACGAACTTCCCAAAGGTAAGGACGAAACATAGAAACATTGATGGCTTGTGGTGCAAGTTTAACAAGACTTCCTAAAGAACCATCCAGTTCACCAAGTGAATACGTACTTCCCGCATCTCTTCCTGTCTGATAGGCTATGTCATAGGCGGTCACTTTAGCGGTATTACCAATTTTTTCCAACGCATAGCGTGGGTCATCTTTACCTACTTGCGATATCGCATAATAGCCTGATACTATTGCGATACCAACAACAAAAGGTAACATTAGTATTATTATTATCGAGGAGCGAATTTTTGATAAATTTGAGACATAAATCCAAAGCATCGCAGCCGGCAAGAAAGCCAGCAATATATATATCTTGATTGCATAGATCATATAAAAACATAGCAACAATAATATGCTATAAAGAAGACTGAATCGTCCTTTGATAAAAATTCGCTTAATGAAAAGTGTAGACATGCCCAGAAACGCCAGCGTTATGGTGTCTTTTAAAATACCCGATCCCCAAAAAACTACAGAAGGGATGAATAATGTAGCAAAAGCTATCCAACGGTGTAAAGTTGGTTTGAGTTCATAAAATGCTTTGAACAGCATCCACCCTCCAACGAAACTGATTAAAGCAAAAAATAGTGCTGTTGCTGAGTAGGTGGAAAAGGTGAAGAGATCAAAAAAAGCAGCAGTCTTCACCACCATATAGGAGTGCTTATCCTTAAAAAATGGGATCTTGCTTGCATATTCGTACACTCCGCTATAATCGCCCGCACGGTTAAAGAAAAGTTTAATCCCCGTCTCAGGGCTGTCAATAAAAGCCTCCCATATATGCCTGCTACCCCGGGTATGATAATTAAAAGTATCACCCCCATTGTAATAAAACTGGTAAATGAATCCGAGAGCTAATGCACCAAGTACTTTAATTGTAAAAGCGGGTA
>CAYVXT010000041.1:0-31352 GCA_964455485.1 uncultured Candidatus Saccharibacteria bacterium | reverse complement strand
TTTTCAATGTGTATTCCTCTCCATCTTCCAAGATAACTGAAAGTTCTTCGACAAAGTTTTCCATCTTACCGTATTGTAATGTTTTTTCACCGGCAGCATTGTTGCCAATCATTCCACCAATAGCGCAAAGATTTTTTGAAGCAGTATAGCAAGGTAATATAAGTTCTTTTTTCAAAGTTTCTGGCTCAAAATTTCTATAAAAAACTCCTGGCTCAACCCAAGCTGATTTGCTTTTAGCATCAATTGAAAAATTGTTCATGTGAGGGGTAACATCAATTATTATTGATTCATTTAATGACCCTCCTGACATGCAGCTGCCTGCGGCTCGCACAGAGATAGAAAGATACGGCTTTTCATTTTTATTTTCTGATACAAATTTTACTAGTGCTTTGATATCGGCAGCAGTTTTTGGCCATATAACCATTTTTGGCATTACCTCAAAAAGAGAAGCATCATGTGAATATTTTTTTAAAGTTTCCTGATCGCAAAATATTTCACCTTCAATTATATGCTCAAGTTGTTCCTTAATTTCTAGATAGTTATTCATGAATAAATTATACCAAAAAATATACACTCTTCATCAAATATTCTGCCTAACAGTGCTAGTTTTTAAATAGCGCGTAAAGTCGCGTAGATAAATTGCAAATCAATTTGTCGCTTTAAGAGACAGTTTTTATTAGAAAATTATTAGTTATAAAGTACAGAAATTATGAAAAATGCAATAAAAGGTGTTGCAGCTGGGTTTGTAATGTTTGCTATGTTGTTTAGCATACCTGCATTGTCAAAAGCTCAGACCACAACTGCCAATTTACAGGCACAAATAAATAGCCTTCTTGCAATCATTTCACAACTACAGGCTCAACTATCTGGTTCGGGTACAAGCACCCCTACTACGGGTACAGGTATGCCGATAATTCAATTCACTACCGATATGACTATTGGAAGTAGAAGTGATGAAGTAGTAAGGCTCCAGCAGTTTTTGGTGAACAGAGGCTTTTTGAGGATTCCAGCAGGAGTTTCCTATGGTTATTTCGGTCCGCTCACAAGGTCAGCACTTGCCGCTTATCAGGCATCGCAAAACATAACTCCAGCAGTAGGATATTTTGGGTCTATCACAAGGGGTAGAATAAATGCAACAATCATTTCTCAAAATCCTCCTACAGGAGGTACAGGTACTACAACTGGTACTACTACAACACCAGGGGGAGTGATTACTACTCCAGGTGTTGAGGGAATTATGGCTGTCACAGGGTCAAATGCGGGTATAAGGTCTACGGTTTATGAGGCCGAAGATTCAGTACCAATTCTTGGTTTTAGAATTGATGCGGACCTATCTGATATATCGATTCAACGAGCAAGGTTGTATCTAGGTAATAATTCAAAGCTATATAACCAGGTTTTAAACAGAGTCTGTGTAGCAAGCGGTACCACAGAGCTTGGTTGTCGAGATGTTGATAGAAATACAGTAATCCGTGAAGGTGACAACTATTATATTGATATAGTTGGCTTCAACTATATTGTCCCACGTAATACTAGTCGTGACCTTACGATCAGGGCGGATATAAACTCCTCTATCGATAGTGAGGACCGAGGAAGTTATACAATTGCCCTATCTCAAAATGGAATAAGAGGTATAGATGGTGCTGGCATAGATCATTATAGTCCAGCTTCAAACACGTCAGTTACACGAGTGATAAATGTTCAGGAAAGTTTGGCTGAATCGTCAACTCTGAAGCTCTCTCTTAATAGTTCGAGTCCAAGAGTACAAAATGTAATTGCATCTTCTGGTGTGGATGATGATGAAATTGACAGGCTTACTCTCCTCACATTTGATGTTAAAGCTGAGAGAGATGATGTCACAATAAGAGATATGGAAGTTAGAATTGATAAAACCGGATCAGGCACTGCCACCGCTACCACCGTATATCTATTCGATGGTAATACTGAAATTGATAATGCATCACTCTCTGGAAATACTGCAACCTTCAGAGATATTGATTATGAAATTTCTAGAGACACTACCAGAACATTCTCAATCAGAGTTGATATAAGAAATGCTAACTCAACTACTGCTACATTTACGGTTTCAATTCCTGAAGATGGAATTGTGGCAGAAAACTCAGTAGGCGATCAAATAAGTTCAGGTGACATAAGTGGCTCCGCTACAGGTTATGCAATATCTGTGCGCAACCTTGGACCTGAAGTTACGCTCTCTTCGGTAAGCATTAACACAAATGGAGTTCCTCAGGGTAGTGGAAACAACAATATGAGTACCTCGACATTAACCGCAACATTCAACCTAAGAATTCGTGCGGTAGGTCAAGACATCATCCTTGGTGGCCCGGGTTCAACAACTCCAGCATTCAGTAGAGATAGCTTCCAAGTTTATTTGAATGGTGCTTCTAATAACACCATTGGTAGCTCGGCAAGTTCTACTTCATTCTCTACTCCATCAGCGGCATCAACTGCGGGTCTAAATAATAGCTTCAGAATACCTGAAGGTACTGAAGTAACGATCCCAGTCACCTTCCAAATTACAGGAAGAAATCCTAGTGGAGGTACATTACCAACAGGACTCTATTCTGTAGGCTTTGAAGGATTTAGGTGGTATGCGAATGGTCAATACAACGAGACTGACTTTATGGCAGGTTTGGCAGAATGGAGGACGATTGATGTATCCTTCCCATAACACTTCTTATAATTAATACTAACCAAAACAGCCCTTAATGGGCTGTTTTGAATTGTTCAATTTACTAAACTAAGTGTTTCTTACAAGTTGTTAAATAGTGTGAGTTTGCGTTCTATCACTAGTTGCATTGCTTGCAAAGCTGGTTTTAAAAACTTATATGGAGCGATTTCGTCAGGGTTCTCAGAAAAAGTTTTTAATAATGCTTGTTTGTATGCAAGTCTAATTTCGGTATTAATGTGAACAATTGAGATGCCCGCATGTATTGCATCCTTAAATTCTGCTTCGGTATTTCCAGAACCTCCATGTAGTACTAAAGGTATTTTTGTTGCTTCTTTTATTTGCTTAATTCTTTCTATATTCAATTTTGGATCACCTCCTTTTATCATGCCGTGTATGTTGCCTACTGCAGGGGCAAACAAATCAACGCCTGTTTCCTCAACAAAATGCTTCGCCTCTTCTGGTTTCGTCATCATTTCGTCAGTGGCGCTCGCCCCATCAGGAATTGCATCTAGGATTTTTGATGACTTCCCAATAAAACCAAGTTCTGCCTCAATTAATGCATCTGGTCTGTGGGAATTTTTGTAAACAACGGATTCTTTTGTCATTGCTAAATTTTCCTCAAAAGGTTTTTCAGCACCGTCGACAATAGCAGCATCAAAACCTGCGTCTAAAACTTCCTTAATTCGATCAACAGAATATGTATGATCAGCATTCAAAAATACAGGCATTCCTTCACTTTTTAGTGAGTCAACAATAGTTTTAACTTGTTTGATACCAAAAAAATCTCTTTCGCCCTCCGATACTCCTATAATCACTGGGAGTTTTAAATTTTTCGCTGCATTTACTACTGCCCAAAAACCCACTATGTCAGAAATATTAAAGTGCCCAATGGCTATTCTTCTTTCTTCCGCTTCTTTTACATAATCAATCAATGTTTTCATGTTTTCATTCTAAATTAAAAAATTAAAAATACTATTGAGTTATGCACAACCTCTAACCCAATTTTAATGTAAAATATATCCATGAGTTTTTTGAGTGGTCCTAAAGATTTTGATTTTGTTGCTATCGGCGATATCACAACTGACGCGTTTATTCGTCTTAAAGATGCTAAAGCGGTTTGTGACCATGAAGGAAGGAAGTGTGAACTCTGCCTTCGTTTTGGCGACAAGGTACCATATGAGTTTGTTGAAGAAATTCGCGCAGTTGGTAATTCAGCAAATGCAGCTGTAGCAGCAGCCAGACTAGGTCTTGATTCTGCTCTTGTTGCTGATGTAGGTGATGACCACAATGGTGCTGAATGTATTGCAACATTAAAAAAGAATAGAGTTCATACCGATTTTGTAACGCAACATAAAGGTAAGGAAACTAATTATCACTACGTTCTTTGGTTTGAAGAGGAACGTACTATTTTGGTAAAACATCAAGATTATGAAAGAGAGTTGATGGATATAGGCTTACCTAAGTGGATATACTTATCTTCCCTTGGAGAAAATACGCTAGAGTATCACAAACAAATACTTGAATATGCTCGCAGACACCAAGAGGTCAAACTAGCTTTTCAACCAGGGACTTTTCAGATGAAAATGGGTACAGATCAACTAAAAGATTTATATACCAGATCTGATATTTTCTTTTGCAATGTAGAAGAAGCGAAAAATATATTAAACAAAAAAGATGAACATGATGTAAAAAAGTTGTTGGTTGAAATGCATGATACTGGCCCAAATGTTGTTGTAATTACTGATGGACCTAAAGGTGCATACGCATACGATGGTTATGAAGGCTTTTTTATGCCACCTTTCCCAGATCCAAAACCGCCCTATGAGCGCACCGGTGCGGGAGACGCCTTTGCTTCAACGTTCACTTCTGCTATAGCTCTTGGAAAAACCTTATTCGATGCTTTTATGTGGGCTCCAATAAATTCTATGTCCGTTGTTCAGCAAGTAGGAGCTCAGAAAGGTCTGTTGACCCAGGAAGAAATATTAAAATACTTGGCTCAAGCACCGCAAAATTTCCGTCCAGAAAAAATCATATAACATAATGGGCAGCGACTGGTACGCTGCCCGGGCAATGTGGCGGCACCCCCCCGAGTGACACCGCATTGCTATTATGGTTATTATAACAAAAAACGCGCCTCCTGTAAACCGAAGTCTACAGAAGGCGCAATGGCATGCAGTACCGGTTTTTAACCGGACTCTTGCCTCACCGTCCATTTAGAGTATACCACACAGACATTTGTAAAGTAAATGTTGAATTAACTGTTTTTTCTAGTCAAAACACGATTCAGAGCTGATTCAATATGGGAAACTCCCATGCCATAGTGTTCCAAAAGCTCTTCAGGAGTGCCTGATTGCCCAAACTTATCATGCACTCCAATGAGTTCCATCGGTACAGGATAATTCTGTGCCAACACTTCAGCGATAGCTGACCCAAGGCCCCCAACAACCTGATGCTCTTCAACACTAACTATGGCACCTGCCTCTTTTGCTAAACTTTTAATTGCATCAAAATCAAGTGGTTTGATACTGTGGATGTTTATCACTTTGACTGCTATACCTTTTTCTGCAAAATTTCTTGCAGCAATTATCGCTTTATGTACCAAAGCTCCTGTAGCAATGATTCCAGCTTGAGGTGTCATTGGTGGAGAAAAAAATACTTGAGCCTTCCCTATCTCAAAAGGAGTATCTTCTGTTGTGATAATTGGAGTTTTTTCTCTGGCTAGACGTATATATGCTGGTTCCTTTGTTTTTGCGAGAGCTATTGTTGCCTTTTTTGCCTGGATTGCATCGCATGGGGAAATTACATGCATGTTGGGAAGAACTCTCATGATTGCTAAATCCTCGATTGCTTGGTGAGTACCCCCATCAGGCCCTACAGAGATGCCAGCATGGCTACCAACAATGACCACTTTGCGATCGTTGTAAGCAATAGTTGTGCGAATTTGTTCCCAATTTCTACCTGGACTAAACATTGCATAGGACGAAGTGAATGGAATTTTTCCCATTGCTGCCATACCGCTTGCTACTGTTACAAGATTTTGTTCGGCCACTCCTACTTGTATAAATCGCTCAGGAAATTTTCTAGCAAAAAGATGCATTTGGGTTGACTCCGTAAGGTCGGCACAAAGCCCAACAACATTTTTATCATTGTCTCCTGCTATCACCAGCCCCTCACCAAAACCTTTACGAATTGGCACCTGCTCCACGTCGTGATCAAAAAGTTTTGTATTAAGTTTTAATTCGTTATTCAACATTTTAATCAAAAAATAATTCCGACAATTTCCAAAAATTATTACAGTAAATGCCCATATTGTCTGGTTTAGCAAAAATATACATACATTTTAGAACTGATACAAAATATATTAGTCCAAATAAAACTATTACCAATATCGATATTAAAATTTTTTTCTTTTTACTCATGTTCGCTTCTAATTTTGCCTTGTAATGTACGAAGCTCCTTAAGTGCGGCCAGACCTTGCTTAGGTTTTTCCACTTTGTCTTCCGGTCCTTTACCTGGTGGATTACCATGCCACTCATATCGCCTTTCCATGAAAGACACTCCCTTGCCCGGAATAGTGTTTGCAATTATTACCGAAGGTTTATCGAAAACAGCTTGGGCTTCGCCTATTACACCTATGATTTGTTTAAAATCATGACCATCTATCATTTGTACATGCCAGTTGAAAGCCTTCCATTTGTCTAGAAGTGGTTCAAGCGGCATTATGTTTTCAGTATAACCTTCAATTTGAATGTTGTTTCTGTCAATTATCACTGTGAGATTTTGTAGACGTTCCTTTCCGGCAAGCATGATACCTTCCCAAATATTTCCCTCCTCAAGCTCACCATCACTGAGTAAGCAGTAAAACTGTTTTGATGAATATACTCCATTATCAATTCTGTCGGCCAAACACATACCTACTGCTTGAGAAAGCCCTGATCCAAGGGGACCTGAAGAAGTTTCAAGCATTGGCAAATATTCGCGGTGTGGGTGGCCTTGAAGACGGCTACCAAACTTTCTTAAAGTCTTAAGTTCTTCTATTTTGAAATATCCAGAGTGTGCCATCGTGGCATATAAAACTGGAGCAATATGACCATTTGAAAGCACTAACCTATCCCTATCTTCCCATTCAGGATTTGTAGGGTCATGACGCAACACATGAAAATAAAGTGCGGCAAAAATATCAGACATTCCAAGTGGTCCTGCTGAATGACCACTTCCTGCTTCGATCAAAGATTCAATTATAGATATTCGTATATCATTAGCTTTCTCCTCAAGCCATTTTATTTTTTCATCGTTGAGATAGTTCATTAGAAAGTTGAAAAGTTAGAAAGTTTTCAAGTTAAAACCAGTCACTTAAATTATAACCCTTTTCATCTAAACCAGGAAACTATTTTGTGAATTTAAATGTTGAAATTATCTTCTTCAGAATATCCTCATCTTCAAGATTCAGTATTTCAAAATTATATAATTTTCCTTTATCCTCAAAAGCATAGTTAATTCCTCCAAATGCATATCCAAACACTTCATACCTTGTAACGTAAATATCACCTATCATTAATGATGACACATTAATCTTATCCTCTTGATTAGTAGTACTGAACACTAATTTATCATGAGAGCTCTCAGAAAAATTAATTTGATTTAAATATTGCCTTGATTTCCAATTATTTGGAACTTTAAACTCAACCTCTAAATCACTATTCCTGTATGTTCTCCAGTCAGTCGTATCAATTGTTTGGGCAGTTGATGTGGAAACTTGCCCTGAGTTTGTCGAAGGGATAAATTTGAAGGTGGAAAGTATCTTTTCTCTAGTGCCGTGATCTAAAATTTTATCTTCACCTGGGCAAAAAGATATAAAAATATATTTATTATCTGGTGACATAATAAAATGTGAACATATTGGACCCAAATCAGCTGCAAAATATTCATCAGTCAAAGGAGTTTTGACTAAACTATACATTTCTGTCCCGTTGATTAATTTAAGTTTGAAATTCCCATTATTAATCAGTGTTTTGGTAGGATCTACATATTTATTGAAGTATTCAGTTAGCTCCAAATCCTCCTTGTTTGGTACGATAGCCATACCAAACCCTGGCACCACACTTCCTAAATCGTTCGACCAGTAAGTTAAATCTAGAAACTTGCGTTTTTCATAACCATAATCAATATCTTGAATTGAAAACTGTACTGATTCCAACGGAGGATACTTAATCTCAAACCCATACTCCTCATTTCGGTACGTTTTCCAATCCGCAAATTCATTAGCGGTGCCTAGAGTTGATTTAGAAGTATCATTATAATTGTCTGACATTTGTCTGACAAAACACAGTAGAGAAATTGCGGCTAAAATGACTAACAGAATTGCAAGTCCAAAATATACGCGTGATTTTCTAGCATTTGGATTTGCGGGTACGTTTAGTTCGGGCTCTTCTAATTTTTGTTGCTCTTGTGTTTGATTTTCCATATGTTTAATTTTACAATTTTGTCCAAAGATTGCACGTCTAAAACCACAAGTTCTGGTTTATTAAATTTGCAAACGTAAACAGGTTTCTTTGTGCTTTTTACATATTCTGCGATTTTTCTGTATTCTCTCTGAAATTGCCTTACTGATACAATTTTTTCATTTATTATGTCCATAAATTTTGTCTGACGCTTGTCTGACAATTAATCAACACTTAATATATCAAAAAATGAATAGCATTCGGGTGCACCTCTACCTGATTGAACTTTTTTCTTAAGTGTTAATTGCACAGGATGTACTTCAGTTGATCTTTTTACTCTTGTATTAATCTCACTTGAAATATTCTCAAGTGAAATAGCTAGAATCAGGTTCCCATTTTCATCAATTCTATTTATACTATTTCCATATTCAACCATGGCTTTGAAATAATCGGTAATCGTACTGTCGCCTTTAAGTATTACGAATTCATCGCAAATGTATGGGCCAGTATTTTCAATCCAATAACGTTTTTGATTTGTATAATATCCAACAAACTCACCTATATTCTCGGTTTCTGGGGAAATAGTGGGGGTGGTTGATGTAGAAACTTGCCCTGGGCTTGTCGAAGGAATAAATTTGAAGGTGGAGAGGAATTTTTCTATTATTTGTGCTTCATCAGTTAGGTTTGGATAAATTACTGTATAAGTAGTAACACCGTCAACTTCGGTATAGGTAGTGGCTATATAGCCGATCGAATAAACTACCATTTTATCCGCATTTGGAAATAAAAAATAATCCTTATCAGTAGGTATTTGAGAAGGGCATTTTGTTGCTTCAACTCCAATCGAGTCAAGCTTTACTTTCGTTTGGTTTTCAAAGCCACATGCAGTAAAACTTGAAAGTTCCTCTTCAGATAATGGGTTGCTGAATTTTGCCGCATTGATAGTTATTAATGCAGATTCTGGAGACCAGTTTTCTGGTGATGATTCGTCAATGTAGTTAATATAGACAGTCAAGTTATTGGTAACTAGAGGATTAATGTCGGTTGAATTTCGCGTCGAATAATTAGGCGGATACTTAAACTCAAACCCATACTCCTCGTTTCTGTATGTTTTCCAATCTTTAGTAATTCCACCAATATTTATTGGTTCTGTAACCACAATATCAGAACCACTAAATAGTGGCGAAGTAGTGTTTGAAAGAGAATTTATGACTAAGACTGGAATAAGAAAACTAACCAGAAAGAACAAAGAAAGCCTTCTAGAAAAATGTTTCCAAATAATGTATATCAAAATTCCTAGTAAAATCTCAGAAAATGTCCTTATTAAAAACAATTTTGAAATAAAACCACCTAAGGTAATGTCGAATACGCAAATTGTATGTCCACACCCAAACAAGCTCACACCATATACAGATACAACGACTCCAACCGCAATACCCAAAATAATCATTAACGACGGCAAAATAAATCTATTGAATTTAGATGTGTGTGGAACCAAATCCTCATGCTTCACCATCTCTTGTTTTTCGTTTTCCATTTGTTTATGTTAATTATTTTGTGAATTTAAATGTAGACATGTTTGGAATATTGGGACTCCCTATAATTGTGTACCCAATATTATTGTATGAAAAAATAATTAATTCATTTCCAACTAAATCGTGACAATAATATGCAGAAATATTCCACAAACCCTTAAGAATACACTGCTTATTTAGATCAATATTTAGTCTTCTATAATCATCTACCCCAGCCTTATAATCACCTGGATAAAAATAATCTCCCAGTTTTTTGTCACTCATCTGAAAAACTTCAATCCAAAAATTTAACGCAACAGATCCTCCAAAATCAATTTCAGTATAATCAGTCGGGCATTCACGATTCTTTGCTTGATCACAAATAGATGCATTTAAGCTTGGTGGATACTTAAACTCAAACCCATACTCCTCGTTTCGATATGTTTTCCAATCCGCAAATTCGTCGGTTGAGGTTGCGATTTGTTGAGTTGTTAATGGGGCTTGTTCACTATATTTATTTAAAAAATATCCAGCAGATAGTATGCCAACTAAGATTAAAATTATAATAAAAAAAAGTAAGCGAGCTTTTGTTAAATGCTTTTTGTCTGGGTATGGAGTTGGTGTTGGGTTCGTTTGGTTTTGCTGGATGTTTTGTGGAGGCATTATATTGAGTTTAAAAGTTAAAAAGTTACAAGTTAAAAAGTTTAGAGTTAAGAGGAGCGGAGTTTTTGAATCGCTTGTGAAATGTCGGGGGCGTTGAATATTGCTGAGCCTGAAATTAGGCGAGAAATGCCTGCTTTTACAAGAGTTGGAGCTGTTTCAAGATTTACTCCAATATCGATCTGAAGCGGTAATGAAGGATGTCTATTATGAAAATTTTCGATTTGTTCAATTACTCTTGGATCTAAATCCACCCCGTTGTACCCCACCCTATCGTTCCCCATAAACTGAACAAAGTCTATTTTAGTTATATATGATTCTAGTAAATCCATATTTCCTGAAGGTTTAACCCCAATACCAATTTCACATCCTGAGTTTTTTATTGTTTCTATGCATTCATCGAGATGGTCGGTAGAATCCAAATGGATTACAAAACTTTTTGCTCCAATAGATATAAAGTCACTTATATATTCTATTGGGTGCAAGGTGAGCATATCTACCTCTAGTATGAAATCGTTAACATATGGAAACTTTTCCTCACCACGAACCATTTTTATCATTTCATCAAACTGAACGTCATTAAATGGCCAAGTTTTTGTAGGAGCGTACTCACCATCTACTATATCAACCTGAACTTTTTGCACCAAACCAAGAACTTTAAGAAATCGCTCTCTTACTATACTTAAATTAAGTGGAATTACGGCTGGTATTACCTCAATCATGGATTTATTACAGTGTTAAAATTATTTTTCTTGGTCTGGCTCTGGATTCATATAAAGTGATTCTTCAATTTCATCAATTTGTTCAAGTCTTCTTATGTGCCGTTTATCTCCCGAAAATGGAGTTGAAAGCCAAAGTTTGACCGCCTCTGCCGCATCTTCTAATTCTAAAAACCTAGCACCTAAAGAAAGTACATTTGAGTCATTGTGCTCTCTTGATAATTTAATTATATCTCTATTACCTCCGTAATACACCACCGCTCGCACATTTGGAAATCTATTTGCAACTATTGCTTCTCCTTGCCCTGATCCTCCAAGTACTATGCCGCGCACATTTTTAGAATCTTTAAATACAGCAAGACCCACTTTTTCTATCTCTTGTGGGTAGTCGTCATCCGGTTTAAATTCATGTGGACCCAAATCTAGCACTTCGAAGCCAAGACTCTTTACATATGTAAGTAAAGCCTTCTTCATTTCAAACCCAGCATGATCGGATGAAAATAAAATTTTCATAAACAATAAGTAATTAAAAACTAGACTTAAATTTTTTTTGAATTATGGAAATTGTCGTTGCCGCCAATATATTAACAACTAAATAAATATACCTATTATTAAATAGATCAATTGGTGAAACTACAAGGAATGTGTCTCCATTATTAATAAAATATGGGAATATAAAAAATATGATACTTACCCAATACAATATTGGCGCTGAATATTTGTTTGTTAATAGTGCTATACCAGCTAAAAACATACATATATAGCTAAAAATATATGAAAATAATCCAATAATCGTAGGTACCGGTGGATCTATATCATTTAAATAGTGTAAATAATTAATTTCACCATATAGTGAATAAAACGAAAACAAAATCAAGAATATACCCCATAAATTAATAAAAATTCTTTTCATATTTATTAACGTAAGTACCCTCCAATTTTAAGAACATGCTTAATTAGTGTTGCTGTGTACCCCATTTCGTTGTCATACCATGCGCAAACTTTGACCAAGTTGCCGTCGATGACACGTGTGAGCCCAAGGTCAGCTATGGAGCCAAAAAGTGAGCCAATAATATCGGAGGAAACAATAAGGTCTTCGGTAATAGTGAAAATACCTTGCCACCTTTCTTCAGCGGCTGCCTCTTTGAGTAAATTATTTATTTCCTCAACGCTTGTATTTCGCTTTGCTATAAATGTGACGTCAACTATAGAACCTGCCACTACAGGCACGCGCATTGAAACTCCATCAAACTTGCCCTCCAAATCTGGGATTGCTTTTGTTACAGCGATTGCGGCCCCGGTTGAGGTGGGTACAATATTTTGAGCTGCAGCTCTACCCTCTTTAAAATCTTTTTTATTTGGTCCATCAACGATTCCTTGGCTAGCTGTATATCCATGCACTGTGTTTAAAATAGCTTTTTCAATACCAATTTTTTCATGCAAAATCTGTATCAAAGGTGAGCCAGCGTTTGTGGTGCAAGATGCGTTTGAAGAAACCTGTGACTTTTCAAGTTTTTCGTCATTTATGCCCATAAGTACTGTTGCTTGTGTCTCGTCGGCTGGTGCGTCTTTTACCGGAGCTGTGATCACTACTCTTTTTGCCCCTGCTTCAATATGTACTTTAGCTTTTTCAAAAGAAGTAAATACACCCGTTGATTCGATCACCACATCAACATTCATATCCTTCCAAGGCAACAGGTTTGCCTCTTTTTGAGACAAAAATTTAACCTCCTTTCCATTTATCAAAAGTGCGTCTTTGCTTTCGTTTACTGTTACAGGAAATTGAGCTCCACCATAAGCAGTGTCGTATTTTATGAGGTAAGCAATATTTTCAATATTTCCCAAATCATTTATTGCCACCACTTCAATTTGAGGATTGTTTTGCGCTAATTTCAAAAATGCTCTGCCTATCCTCCCCGCACCATTTATTGCAACTCTAATTGTTTTTCCCTCCATGCTTTTAAATTTAATTTTAAACTCATAATAATTGTATCAAAAAATACTTTTATTCGTTAAATGTAGGTGGAAAACAATATAATATTGTTATTCATTTTATACCCGTGCATCTTTTATAAAATTGCATTAATTTAACTCAGATTTTTAAGCGCTTTCCTCGTGTCTTGCACTTTAGCCTACACTTATGTATATTAAATATGCCTTGCGACCGCTCGTTTGCTACCGCCTTAAGTGGCATAGCGACACTCCAGAGTTGTCGTGGTATCCATGCTGTACGCGATATTTCACCGCCGGCATGGATTTTTTATACAAAAAGAAACCTATTTAGGTTCTTTTTGCCGCAGTAGCTACGAAATATATTTATGCCTTTGCTTCTGAGACGGTTGGGAGAGTGAGAGCATCTGACTCACAGACTCCGCCCACACAAGCAAGCTCCTTGGCCCCTATTGTGAGATCACTCTTTTCGTAGAGCACAAGCTTTGAGAAGTCGATTTTTCCAAGGGCCTTTACTCTTTTCTCATACTCCTCCTTTGTAATCTCTTCGTATGGAGCAAGCTGGTAAACATGATTGTCTCTTGGGAGGAACGAAAGACCACCTACGATATCCCAGTTTTTGTAAATGAAATCTGCAACAGATATCCATTCGTTATCGCCGACATAAACGGTAACTGAAGGATTATGCTCAGTGAAGTGTACTTTAAGTCTTTTCCACTCATTTAACATTTCAAGCGCGGTTACGTCTTTATTTACCAATGCACCATCAGGAGCTTTCATTGGAAACTCCAAAACCATGGTAGAAGCATTTGATGTAGAGTAACCAACCTCAGGATGTACTGGCACTCCTTGATCTTTTGCAAGTTGCAATAGTGGATCTGTAACAGAAATTCTAACTCTTCTGATGTAGTATTTTGCGTACCAAGTATGCATACCAGATCCCACTGCAAGAAGCTGTCCTGAATTTCCGTGAGGTTTTACGCATGTAATAGCGGTGGATTCGTTTGACCCAAATCTTTTTGCGTATTTTTTGTTGGTTTTTATTGCTTCGTCCCTAAGGGCTTCGAGATTATTATCATCTCTTACTATTTTGTTGTCATAATAGCCCGTGATTGATACACCAAGAAGTTGTTCTCTATCACAATTCTCTTTCCATTCCTTTGAAAGATATTCAAAATTTGTGAGAGTGGCTTGATATGTACCAAGGATGGTGGCAAGCCTCATCTTTCTCTTCAAATCTTCCATATTGTCATTAGGTCGAACCACAATAGATGTAAGGTTGCAAAATTGTTTTGATTGAAGATAAATTTCACCGCAAGGATTCATTCCAGGAAGTTTTGCATGTTTCAAATGTTCCCACCTTCTCTTAGGTAATTGTTTTTCCAATCCACCACGGTTATATATACCTCGTTCACCTGAGTGTGAAGTTACAAGTGAAGTCCATTCTTGCAAAAATTCTTCTGCGGAAGGTTTTACTTCATAAACAGCTGAGTTGTTTGCCATTGAGCGCTGCCCCTCAGTCTGCCAAAAAGCACCTTTTTTTGAATCTCTCATTTCATAATCATCGAGAGACGAGAGAGATATGAGTGCAGAACGCCTTACGCCCCCCGCAACTACAATAAGTCCTATTTGGCAAATTATATCGTGCAAATCGAGTGTAGTGAGTCTCCTGCCTTGCCTAGCAAGCATTTTACGCTTGGTGAACTTCATAAGTTCTTGAAGTGGACCCGCTCCAGAAGCTCGTCCCCCCATTGTTTCGAGTTTGGCACCAGCAGGTCTGATCAAGGAATAATCAATCTCGACATCCTTACCATTTTCCCAAGCCTCACATGCAGTAACGAAAGCCTTGCACCAACCAATTTTGCTATCTTCGACTACAATTTTTGGAGCCATCTCTCCTGTTTGCTTTTGAATTTGAGGAAATTTGCCTACATTTTCTGGTTCTACTGAAAATCCGCAACCAGCTCCACACATAGATACATACATTATTTCAGAAAGGTCTCGCCATGATGTTGGAGCAATATAAGCGCAGTTGTAAGAACAAACATTAGTTTTTCGGCAAGCCTTTCCGGCAGACCAGAGAAGTCTCATTGAAGGACAAACTTCTTGATTTAAGATACCTTCTTTTATTTCACTGTACTCAGCAGGAGTGAGTTTATTACCCATATTTTCCTTCATGTAGTCCATGAAGCGGTCTATAGCCTCAACCCAAGTTTCTCTTCTTCCCAAATCATCTCTCCATCTCGCGTAAAACTGAAAAAAGATAAATTCTTGATAAGAAGACTTGAAGTATTTACTACTCTCCGCGATTACAGTCTTTACACTTTCGGGCACTTTTGCGGTTTGATCACGAAGTTTTGTTCTCTCTTGTCTGTATAAAATATAATTTTTAGCAGTGTTAACATATTCTGAAAGCATCAATTCCTTCTCTACACTGTCCTGAATACCTTCTACTGTTGGGAGAAAGTTTGTGTATTTTTTGCTTATCCGCACCAAATCGGCAAGAACCTTATGCGACACCATCCGAGCTTCAGCTTCAGACCCTTCACTTGAAGCTATCATTGCTTTATTTATGGCATTTACAATTCTTTCAAAATCAAACGGAACAATCGAGCCGTCACGTTTCTGAACTTTCTTTATAAAATCTTCCATTGCTGTCGCCCTTTTCACTTTTTTTGTTGTTTTTGCCATTTTTTTGATAAAAATTAATTTTTTTTGTAAATTTTTTTGTTTTTTTAGTAAATTTGTTCAATTATTTTACAATTTCAATGAATTTTCTTTTAAATTTTTTGTGGAAAACTCACTCAAAAAAACCTATTCAAAATAAAAACAACTTATTGTAAAGCGTGTGGTCTAATAACCGATAATCTGGGCGAGATAACTGAAGCAAAAAATTAAAATTCCAATTTGTCTCCTATTTTAATTTTTGCATTTTCAAAAAAATTTGCATTCGTTTCCAAAACATATTTTGCAGGGGAAAAGGATGTGTATGTTTGAGGAAAACTAAATTGAGAAACATTGCTTTCGATATGAACGATCCGCTTATTTTCATTTATCCAAGCAATATCTATAGGAAAATTCATATCCTTCATCCAAAATTGATAATACCCAGGCTCTTCAAATACAAACAAAAGTCCACTCCCTTTTGGTAATGATTCTCTATTGGATAAGCCAGTTGCCCTCTTGGCATCAGTATCTGCAACATCTATATTCAAAACTGTTTCGCCTGCTTTAAGTGTCTTACTTATAACAGGGTCTTCCGTTAGATTGATTAAATAGGAAAGTCCGTATACAAAAATTAATACCAATATTATAAAAAAAATTACTAGTCTTTTATCCATTAATAAATTATACAAAACAAAACCACCTCAGGGAACCCCGAGGTGGTTTTGCAAATGTGAGTTAGGATTATCTCCTAAAATCTCGACGAGGCCTATCTTCCTTAGGACGAGCCTCATTTACTGTGAGAGCCCTACCTTCGATTTCCTTGCCGTTCCACATTTCAATAGCAGCATTTTTGCCAGCTTCATCGCTCATGGTAACGAAACCAAAGCCTCTTGAGATGCCTTGTTCCCTATCCATAACGATCATAGCCTCAGCGACTTCACCAGCTTGAGCAAAAAGATTCCTCAAGTCAGTGTCAGTCATTTTGTATGGCAAATTGCCTACGAAAAGCTTATTCATTGCGAACGTTATATTTTCATTGCTAGAAAAATCTAGCAAAGTATCCACTAAAACGACCAAGCGCTCCGCTTGATTGTTAGACAAACACTTCGTTCGCTAAACAATAGAGACCGCTTACACCCCTATTGTATCACCTTTTGTGCTTGTAAGTCAAGTGTTATCAACACCGCGTCTCTGACAGCTTTTTCATTCAATTCTGGGAAGTATGTAGGGGAATTGTAGTTTATTCCCCACTCTGTACGATTTAAAGCAAATGAACCATCAACAATAACCCTTTCACCTTCCTGGTGTATAGCGGCTACAAGTGAAATTGGTACTGAAATATTATTTATTGATAAATCTCCTGCTACTACATATCTACCTTCGCTCAAACCAGTATCACTTGTAGGAGCAATCGTTTTTAAAGTGAATGTTGCTGTGTGATACTCTCCTTGATTATTATCCGTACCACTCTCAATACTGCCGCCCAATATGTTTGAAGGTAAATTTACTGAAAATTCTCCGTCTTGTATTGTTCCATCTGATACAGAAAAACTACCTGAAGTAACTGGGAAAGTTAAGTTAGCAGCAACTTCACCATTCATGTAATCTGCTTGCAATTTCACATTACTCTCAGACTCAATAACTCTGTACATTCCTTCTTTAAAATCACTTTGTTTTGAAAGTGTGGTTAGAGACTCTGATTGTTGTGACAAAGGAGCCTCTGATTTTCTACTACCCCAAAATATCCCTAACGCTGCTATCAAAACTATGACACCCGCGATTATATAAGAGTTTTTCATGTTCTTGGCTTAATTGCCGTTAATATTGCATAATTTGCAATTTTTGGTATTATACGTAGGCTTGGTTTTCTAATCAAGCTATTATTAAAATTTCCAAAGGCCTAACCCTCCGCATTGAGATACTCATGTTATTGCGCGGAAAAGCTTGCGGTTTTATTTTATGACAAAACACGCAGAAACTGATGCTGCTATTGAAACACAGAAGGCAAGCATCATGTCGAAGTATTTGGAGGATTCTCAAATGCCTCCAGTAAAAGAAGATATTGTCGAGGGTACTGTAATCTCGATAGACAAGAACGCTGTGTATGTAGATATGCCACCTTGGGGTACTGGCATAATTTTTGGTCGTGAATACATCAATGCCAGAGATCTTATTAAAAAGATCAATATTGGCGACAAGATCAAAGGTAAGGTAGTTGGTAACGACAACAAAGAAGGCTATGTTGAAATTTCACTAAAAGAAGCTAAGCAGGCTCTTATTTGGAGTGATGCTGAAGAGGCTATAAGAGACAAAAAAGTTTTCGATTTGGAAGTTACAGAAGCAAACAAAGGTGGCCTTATGATGATTTGGCAAGGTATTACTGGTTTTTTGCCTGCTTCTCAGCTCAAGACTGAACACTATCCAAGAATATCTGACGGTGATAAAGACAAGATATTGGAAGAGCTCAGAAAACTTGTCGGTACAAGACTTTCTGTATCTATAATTGGAGTTAATGCTAAAGAAGGCAAACTCATCTTCTCTGAAAAAGATCCGGAAAGTGGAGAAAAGGTAAAAATGGTAGATAAATATGACGTAGGCTCTGAACTTCTTGGTGAGGTTACTGGTATTGTTGATTTTGGAATTTTCGTAAAGATTGAGGAAGGTTTGGAAGGTTTGGTTCATATTTCGGAAATTGACTGGGGTCTTGTAGATGATCCTCATAAATTCGCAAAGGTAGGTGACAAGGTTAATGTCAAAGTTATTGAAATAAAGGATGGCAAGATATCATTGTCAATGAAAGCTTTGAAGGAAAACCCTTGGAACGAAGCTAAAAAGAAATATAAAAAAGACGACGTGGTGTCAGGAGTTATAATCAAATTCAACAAGCACGGTGCCCTTGCTTCTATTGAAGAGGGTGTTGCTGGCCTTGTACATATATCTGAATTTGGTAGTGAAGATAAATTGAGAGAGAAATTGGAACTTGGTAAGACCTACAACTTCAAGATCACCATTTTTGATCCTAAAGAACAAAAAATGGCTCTATCTTACATAGAAAAATAGTATTTTCACCAAGTTAGGTCATTAAACAAAAATCGCCACGGGGCGATTTTTGTTTACGGAAAAGCTCTGCGTGGTATACAGAGCTTTTTCTCAAACTTGCTCAAACTACGAGCATTTGACGAAGATCACTTTCGGCTTTACGCTTCAATTTGAAGACCCAACTTTTAGTTAGGCCCAACAATTGAGCGATTTCCTCCAGTTTTTTCCCGTCAAAATAGTACATAATCAGAATTTGCGTTTCTCTCTCGTCTTTGAGGTTGCCGATAAGCCTCAGCAAGTCTTCCAACACCCACCTTTCTTCTGCCAAGCTGATCATGGTTCCGCTGTTATGGTCAGGGAGACCATCCATGTCTAAAAAAACTACTTTGATGAAGTACCGAGATGAAAAATGCTTGTTTCCCAAAAAGCGGAGATGATCTAGGATTGCACCTTGAATATGGTAGTAGAGAAAGGTTTTAAGTTTTACCCCTCTACCAGGTTCGAAATTGTCAATATGAGTCAGCACCCTTAGCACTGCACAGTTCACAAGTTCTGGGGTACTAACCATTTTGAGCGAAATTCGCTTATATTTGATGTACGAACGGGCAATTTCTTCAATCATTGTCAGCTGTTCACGACTCAACTTCTCGTCCATATTTCCTCCCCTCTTTTTTTAGAGTACTGCAAAACAATATTAAATTCAACTTAAAACTGGTCGTCTTCATCTTCTTCCTCATCACCGTCTTCAGATTCGGATTCTTCTTTTTCTGGTGTTTCGATAATTTCTGACTTCGATATAAAACCAAAATCTAGAGGATCTTCATCGTTATAATAAAGAGCCAAATCCCTTTCATTCATCCTTTGAGACAATTCTTCCCAACTGATTTCCTCTAAGTCGTCATTTTGTGCAAATGAAATATGCAAGGTATCTGTATCTTCATCGCCTGGGAATTCAGGTTCTCCATTGAACACCGCGGGCCTACCCCCCTTTCCTTCAATCCATTCACGGATTGAATCATGATCATAAATATATTTTCTAGACATATATTTTTATTATTTGTTAAGGTCAATTTCCGACGCTCCTCAATCGGTAAACACATTAAACATGTTTTTAGGTGTAATAACAGTGAAGATTGATATGTAAACTACCAAAAAAAACTACATACATTATAATTTAACCTAAATCATGGTCTCACTTTCGAATAAGAAAAATCCTTATAAACTTATATACGCTGGATTAGCAATTTTGTTTATAGTCTCAGGTATTTCGTTGGCTTTTATTGGATATAAAAAAATTGACTCCATTCAAAGAAATCATCTTATAGACAGGGCAAGTACGATAGCTAAAATTATTTCCTTAGATAATCTTAAGACTTTAAACGGCAGTGAGTCCGATCTTTTTAATCCTTCTTATATTCAGCTTAAGGAGGAGCTGACTAATGCCGTAAAGGTCAACAAAGATGTTAGATTTATTTATTTGATCGGTAAAAATGTTGATGGTTCCCTATTTTTCTACGTTGATTCTGAAGATCCACAATCAGAGGATTACTCGGCGCCTGGGCAAATCTACGGAGAAGCATCACCAGAAATGTACGGAATATTTAAAGATGGTGTAAGTATTGCCGAAGGTCCTACGAAGGATCGCTGGGGTATTTGGATTTCTGGAAGTGCCCCCGTTTTTGATGAAAATGGCAATGTTATTGCAATATTAGGGATGGATTCACCTGCAAAAGAATTTATTGAAACCAATTTGGCATATGCAATAGTTCCACTTTTAGTATCCGCAATGTTGCTTTTACTACTTTACTTTTTTAGGTTTATTGAGCAAAAGGAAAGAAAATACCTTGAAGTTAAGGAAGAATTTTTATCAATAGCTTCGCACGAGATTCGCACTCCCCTCATGGGAATGAAGTGGGCGCTAGAATACATACTAAATAAAAATAGTATAAATGATGAAGAGGCAAAGGGGGCACTTGAGCAAGTTTATAAAAATACAACGGCGCTAATAAAAGAAACGAATGATTTATTAAGTCTAAAAGCTCTTGAAGAAGCGCACAAAACTAAAGTTAACAATGAACAAATAAATCTTAAAAATTTCTTTGATGAAATTTTGCAAATTTTGTTTCTTAGTGCCAGAGAACATAATGTTAGACTGATAATAAATAATAAGCTAAGTGAAAACGAATACATCTTATCTGACAGGAAAAGTTTGAGGCAAATTTTTATAAATCTCCTTATAAATGCCATAAAATACACGAAACCAAATACTGATGTTTCTATTTCTTACGAATGGAAGGAAGACAAACTCACGTTTGAAGTTGAAGATAATGGAGAAGGAATGAGTGAGGAAGAAACTAAAAATATTTTTAATGGGTATTACCGTACTAGAAAAGCGCAAGAGTCCAAGGAAACCGGAACCGGTTTGGGACTTTATATTACTAAGAAAATAGTTGAGTCACTAAAAGGCAATATTTCTGTTAAGTCAGAAATAGGCAAAGGTTCAAAATTTATTGTCACCTTACCAGTAAAAAATACCTGAATTTCATAAAATATCTCAACTTCCATAAGATCAGCTCAAGCAATATTTTAATAAAAAATTCTTATAAAAATAGCGATGCATCGCTATTTTTATTACCCCCCAAACCCAATCATCTGAATTTTAGAAATACATTTTAAAATAATTAGTAACACACAAGTTTTTGGAAAATTTAACCCCCACAGTTAAAAGCTGTGGGGGCCTTAGTTCTAGGTCTCGACTGGGCATGTTTGAATGTTGGCGAGGAGTTTTAGCTTTTCAATTCGCGCAGCAAAACCGTCACACTCTAACGCTTCTTTTGTCTGAGAATCGATCATAGACATCTTTTGATCAACTCTCCAGATGCCGTCTTCACAAAAAACAAACCCATTGTGGTCAAGCCACATTTCTGCTTGATGTACGGACGGAGCATACCTTGGCTCCATATTGCCAATGTGTATGAGGCATGGCTCAGAAAGTGTAAAAGGACCACGGTAATTGCGTGCGGGGAAATTTTTGATTCGCTGAAGAACCACACTATGAGTAATACCGTTCCCCTTTAGCATCTCTTGAATTTCTTGAGGCAAGGCCGTCTCAGAAATAAGTAGTGCCAGTAGCAAAAAATTTGAGCTGATCAAAGAGCTGTGGGCGGAGGCGGTGTCAGATGCAGAACCTAATACGTGCCGAACTCTCGGGGAAAATCTCTTTTCTGAACACCTTTGCTCTGGAGCGATACGCAAAGCAGCTTCAAAAAAATATTTCTCAAACCCGCTTTGCAGTCTGGCTATCTCTTCTTTTTTAAGAACAAAGAAATGACCGTTTGACTTTGCATGTGCCCTAAGGATTCCCAAAAGCAAATGCAGCGGTTCTACTTCCTCACCTTTAAACCAGCTTGCCTCATATTTGGCAAAGAAAATCGTCATTCTTGCCTCGTTTGTGTAATTCTCAAACATGAAACCCTCCTCAAACACAATATAACAATTTCACCAAAAATCAATTTCATCCTTACTCTTAAAAAAATAGCGATGCATCACTATTTTTATTTACCACAATTTAAATTTCTGAACTCGTATTAATTAAACTTATTCATTGCGGAGTCGCGACCATCGGTCACGAAGCAGAGGGCAGCTTCGGCTACTTTTTTGAACACTGGTTTTAGGATTTCAACTTCGGAAGGTTTGAATTTGCCAAGTATAAAATCAAGGACAGCCTTCTCCCCTGCTTTTGGAGAGAGTGTCACTCCTGGCTTTTTAACCACTCCTTTTGGAGTATGAGGTGAAATGCCAATGCGAATACGGGTAAAGGCTTTTGTTTTAACTGCTTTAACTATTGAATCAAGACCTCTGTGTCCGCCAGTACCACGGTTATAAGAAATTTTTATATCACCTATTGGCAAATCAATATCATCATAAATGACCACCAAATTATCAATACCTTTTTCCTTTCCTTTAGGAGCTTTGGCAACTGGTTTAATAAAATAGGACACAGCACTACCTGACTTATTCATAAATGTATCAGGGGCTATAAGAGTAACTGCCTCATTCGATATTTTTGATTTAGAAACTTGAGATTTGGATTTTTTATCAAATTCCCATTCAGGAAAGCCACATTTTTTTCTGAAGGCTTCTGTCGCAAGCCTACCCGCGTTGTGGCGGCTCTCTTTGTATTCGTCTCCTGGGTTCCCTAAACCTACTAAGTAAAACATTGTTATGAATTAAATTATGGCAGAATTATACACTATTTTTATTAAACTTGTAATTTATACTGCATAATTTATATGTACCTTGTGTCAAGTAAGGCAATGTAATATCATAATGATCATGAATGATGGTGAAAACCAGGTAGAACCAAAGGAGGATAAGAATTCGATGGGTGAAATGTTGCGCTACGCCGTGATAGCTTTGCTTATTGTGGTTCCTTTCCGTATATTCGTTGCTCAACCATATATTGTTTCAGGTTCTTCTATGGACCCCACTTTTAAAGATGGAGATTATTTAATTGTCGATCAACTCTCTAAGCGTTTTGAGGAGCCACAAAGGGAGGCCGTAGTGATCATTCGATACCCCAAAGATCCGTCAAAATTTTTCATAAAACGACTCATAGCATACCCAGGTGAGAGGGTTGAAATACGAAATGGAGAAGTTACTGTTTACACAGATAAATCTGATTCTTCAATATCTATCAATAATTCATATATTAAATTTCCTAAAAAGGAAAATTTCTCATTTAGTTTAAAAGATAATGAATACTTTGTGATGGGCGACAATAGAGCAGGGAGTTCTGACTCGAGAGTATGGGGCGCTGTACCTAAAGAATATATAATTGGCGAACCAATAGTACGTCTCTTACCAATAAATCACGCGGGTCTATGGCCTGGAGTCTTCACCGAATAACAATATGGAATCTAAACTGTTAAATCACCCCGAATTAAAAGAGACATCAGAGCCTGCCGAAGTGGCAAGATATTATGGTTTTAATCCCATAGCGTCTCCTGTTCTTACAAAACAGGATTTTGATGTCACAAAAAATTTCGATCAAAACACTCACCCTGAAGAGAAAGCTGCCATTTTCAGAAAATATGTAGAAGAAAAAATGCACATACTTCCCCAACCAATAATGCTCTATTCTGATCGACCGTTTGTAGGTTCAAGAGATAAGCGTAAACCTCTTCGCTATGAAGCCTCTTTACTATCAATTGGCTCAAGTAGAAGTGTGTGCGAATGTCTTTCAATACAAACAGCAATTTCAATACTAAACTCGTTAGGATATAAAAGTTTGGAAGTAAAAGTTAATTCTGTTGGTGATAAGGATTCCATGTCTGAGTTTCAACGCAAATTAACTCTCTTTATTCGTAAAAACTACAATTCCTTTACTGCAGATTTGAGGCAAGCTATAAAAAAAGATCCTTTAGTAATATTAAAGGATGATACTGATCAATACCAAACTTGGCTCAAAGAATGCCCAAAACCTATTGATTTCCTGTCGGAAAGTAGCAGACAGCATTTTAAAGAAGTTTTGGAATTTTTAGAAATAATGAATGTTCCCTATTCAATTGATTATAAATTGATTGGAGATGCGGATTTTGGATCAGAGACAGTGTACACCATTACCGATACCGAAAAGGGTGATTTGCTTGCAAGCGGTTTTAGATTTAACCGGCTTGCAAAAAAAATTGGTCACAAACGAGAATTGCCAGCAACCATTATTACTATTTCAGCCAAACTAAAAAAGAATTTGAAGAGACTTAAAGCGAAAGTTTTGCGTCCAAAATTTTATCTTGTACAGTTTGGTCAAGAAGCAAAGCTGAAAAGTTTTATAGTTATAAAAGAGATGTACAAAGCTAAGGCTTGTATATATCACGCTATAGCGAAAGACAAACTTAGCAGCCAAATGGGAATAGCAGAGACTTCAGGAGCTGAGTATTTGGTGTTAATTGGCCAAAAGGAAGCCCTTGATAATTCGGTGGTAATAAGAAGTATTGCAACAAGATCTCAAGAAATTGTGCCAATACCAGAGCTCGGCAACTACCTTAAAAACTTAGGATAATTGGTTGCGCTATTATGAGGAATATGTTAATATAGGACTATATGGCAATAAACGTAGAGGTAAGCAAAAGCGCTACAGATAACAACTTGGGGTTAATCCGCAAGTTCACTAAACGCGTCCAAGGTTCAGGCATATTGGGCAGAGTACGAGGCATCAGGTACAGCGAACGCAAGCCTTCCGAATATGTAAAAAAGAAGCGAACTTTAAAAAGATTGACAGCAAAACAAAAAATAAGGGAGCAAATCAAACTTGGTAAGATGCCTGGAGTGCTGGAATAAACAAAATGACCCAAGCAGAAAGGCTTGTAGAAAAAATAAAGGATGAAATTCTAGGGAAAGCTTACGAGCTTTCTTTTGCGTTTGTAAGCAAAAGCAAAATTCAAGAACTAAATAATAAGTATAGAAAAAAGAATGCTCCAACAGATGTTCTGTCCTTTCCCCTCTCAAAAGATGCGGGTGAAATATTGATTTGCAAGGAGATCGCAAACACCAAAACTTCTGATTTTGGTATGACAAAAAGTGAGTTTTTGTTATTTATAACAATTCATGGAATTTTACATCTGAAGGGGTTTGAACATGGTGAAAAAATGGAGAAATTGGAGCGAAAATATTTAAAAAAATATACTACTCAGTAGTTGCATAACGAGCACATATTCGGAATAAACAGAAATTCATTGAAACACTTATAACATAATAGTAAAATGAAGCTGTATGAGTTCGCGATTTACAGCTGGAATAGATGTTGGCACATATGAAGTGCGTGTTGTTATTGCAGAAAATACTAACGAGAGTCCTATGCCTAAAATTATTGGCACAGGAAGAGCGGAATCAAAAGGATTAAGGCACGGCTATATTATTAACACATCTGATGTTGTTAAAAGCGTAGAGCAGGCAGTTCGACAAGCTGAAAGAGCCGCAGGAATAAAGATAAAACGCGCTTTTGTATCTATTGGAGGGGTTGGGCTTTCTGGTATAACTTCTCAAGGTTCTACTATGGTTGCAAAGGCAGATCAAGAAATAACTGACGCTGATATTGACCAAGCATTGGCATCAGCTGAAGAATCAATACCTCAGCCTTTGATTCAAAATAGGAAAATTATATATTCAATTCCAACTTCATGGAAAATAGACGGTAAGCCAGTTCTAGGCAGAGTTCTTGGAATGAAAGCCGTAAAATTGGAATCAAAGGTTTTATTTGTAAGTTCAATAGAATCACATCTAGATGATTTGGTGGAAGCAGTAGAGGAAGCTGGTGTGGAGGTGGTAGATGTGGTTGCCTCCCCTATTGCAGCCTCTTTTGTTACCCTCTCTAAGAGTCAAAAAATTGCGGGGTGTGTGCTTGCAAATATCGGTGCTGAAACAGTTTCAATAGTAGTTTTTGAAAACAACATTCCCATTTCGCTCGAAGTGTTTCCAATTGGCGGTAATGACATTACAAATGATATTGCATTAGGTCTTAAAATTTCACTTGAAGAAGCTGAGTCAATTAAGCTTGGCGGAGTAACTGCTACCAACTTTTCAAAGAAGAAACTGGAAGAAATAATTTCTGCTAGGCTTGGTGATATTTTTGAATTGATTGAAGTACACCTTAAAAAAATTGGTAAAGCTGGGCTTTTGCCAGCAGGTATTATTATTACCGGAGGATCATCCTCAATAGGCTTAATTGAGGACTTGGCAAGGAGTTATTTGAGGCTACCTTCTAGAATCGCATCGTTAAACATATCAAATGGTATAGGTGAAAAACCTGGTAAATTCCAAATCAAGGATTCTTCATGGTCCGTTGCGTATGGACTGTGTATCATTGGAAGCATGCCTGAGGAGGAGGAACACTTGGGGCTAAAACAAGGTAAAAATCTCCTCGAGAGGCTATTTCAATCTTTAAAGCAATTTTTGCCATAAACTTTAGAACACAAGGTGTTAGGCAAAACAAGCTTTGCTTTTTAGCCGTTATTTAGGTAATCTATATTTATATGCCGCAAATAAGACCCGAAGTAGAATCATTTGCAAGAATAAAGGTTTTTGGAGTTGGAGGCTCTGGCAAAAACGCCGTAAACCACATGATAAACTCCAAAGTACGAGGTGTTGATTTTATTGCAGTCAACACAGATGCTCAGGACCTTCACAATTCAGAAGCAAAAAAGAAAATTCATATAGGTAAAAATCTTACCCGTGGACTCGGTACAGGAATGGATCCAGAAATAGGAAAACGGGCTGTAGAAGAAACAAAAGAGGAAATTCAAGAAGCAATTAAAGGCGCTGACATGGTTTTTATTGCTTATGGCCTTGGTGGTGGTACTGGTACAGGCGCGGGACCAGTTGTCGCTCGAACAGCTAAGGAGCTTGGGTGTTTAACAGTTGCAGTAGTTACTAAGCCATTCTCATTTGAAGGCAGCCAAAGGATGAGAATTGCTGAGGCTGGTCTTGAAAATCTTAAACAATCTGTTGATGCTCTTATCGTAATTCCTAATGACAGGCTTCTCGCCACAATAAATAAAGACACTACAGCAAGAAATGCTTTTGCGATGTGTGATGACATTTTAAAGCAAGCCGTAGAAGGTATTTCAGATCTTATAACCACACCAGGTACAATAAATATCGATTTTGCCGATATTAGAGCTGTTATGGAGGGTGCAGGAGGAGCTCTAATGGGTATAGGTCGCGCATCTGGTGAAAAGAGAGCCGAGGAGGCAGCAAAACTTGCTATCAATTCCCCACTCCTTGAAGTTAGCATTAATGGCGCAAGAGGAGTCCTATTTTCTATTGCAGGCCAGGATGACCTTACAATGTTTGAAATACATGATGCCGCAAAACTTATTACTGAGTCAGTTGACCCTAATGCAAAAATTATATTCGGTACAGTAAGGGATGAAAAACTAAAGAAAGGTGAGATCAAGATTACAGTTATAGCTTCTGGTTTTCCAGAAAGTGGCAGCACCGTAAGACAATCAAATTATTCAGACAGACAACAAATTGAACCAGAGCAACCAAAAGGCAGAATATTCAATACTGTATTTGGAAAAGAAGAGGAACCTGTAAAAAAGCCTGAGGAGGATGAGGAAAAGAAATCAAATGTGATTGATGATGACGATGAATGGGGCTCAGTACCAGCATTTCTCCGCCGCTCAAAACTTAAATAGTCTTTAGTTTATAGTCATTAGGTGATGGTGTATAATACATTTTGTATTATTTTTTAATATTGACCAATGACTAAAGACTATGAACTGATAATAATTGGAGGTGGGCCGGCGGGAGCCGCTGCGGCAGTCTATGCTGCCAGAAAACAAATTAAATCTGCAATTATTGCGGAATCTTTTGGTGGTCAAAGTGTTGAGTCAAACGAAATCCAAAATTGGGTAGGTACAATAGCTATTTCTGGTATTGACCTTGCTAAAAGTTTAAAGGCTCACGTCAAACATTATGCTAGCAATTTTGTAGACTTAAAAGACGGTGAAAGAGTTGAGAAAATCACTAAAATTGATGGGCATTTTTCAGTAGTAACAAATAAATCAGAATATACTACTAAAACTATTCTAGTAGCAACAGGGGGTGCTAGAAATAAATTAAATGTACCTGGTGCCAACGAATTTGAAGGAAAAGGAATTACATATTGTGCCTCTTGCGATGGCCCATTTTTCGCAGACAAGGATGTGGTTGTGATTGGTGGTGGTAATGCCGGATTTGAATCAGCCGCTCAACTTTTAGCATATTGCAAGAGTGTTACTTTGCTTGCACGAAGTACATTCAAAGCAGACCCTATAACTGTAAATTCTGTATTGGAGAATTCAAAAATGAAAGCCTTTGAAAATGCGGAACCTATAGAAATTAAGGGTGATACTATGGTAAAATCTATTGTTTTTAGACGTACAGCTCCATTTGCTGACGTTATTGAACTTCCAACCGATGGAATATTTGTTGAAATTGGCCATTCACCTGCAACAATTTTTGCGGACGGTTTAGTTGAATTAGATGAGTTTAGACGAATTAAAATTGATCACAGGACACAAAGAACATCGGAGCCAGGTGTATGGGCTGCTGGTGATTGCACTGATGTTCTATACCACCAAAATAATATTGCAGCAGGTGATGCAGTGAAAGCTCTTGAGGACATTTACCTTGAGCTACATAAGATGAAATAGTTGAAAGAATTATCTTGCAACAATTACTCTTTTTGTTATTTCGGTGTTCCGAACATTTGAACCACAAACACTGCTTCCCTACCCTTATACATTCCTGTAGAAGTAGCGATACCTATCTCAGTGTATTTTGGATTTACGATATTTAAAAAGTGACCGCGAGAATTCATCCAGGCAGTTTGCACTTCTTCACTATCATTGAAGTTTACAGCTAGATTTTCACCAGCATATTTATAGTTGTAACCAGCTTGTTCAAGCCAGTACCATGGTGTTTTACCATCAGGAGTATTGTGTGAAAAATAAGATTTTTGTGCCATGTCATCGGCCTTCATTTGAGCAGCCTTTTCTAAAAGAGGATTCACTGTAAGCTCTCCAAGATTGTTTTTTACACGATCCTGGTTGGTTAAGCTTACTAAAACCGAGGCATAGATAGCAGAAAGAGAATCAAAAACTGACCCTCTAATCGTAGGGAAAAATGTAAGTCCAACAATGATCACCACGAGCACTATGATTGAAATTTTAAGCTTCATAATTTCCTTGGTTTGTTTTTGCATTAAATTTCATTGTACATTTTTATTCACAAAAAGTAAAACGCCCCGGTTGGGCGTTTTACTTTAGTTCTATTTTACGGAAGCACTGGTATCGGTGTACTTTTTATCATTTCAGGACATTTTAGTATGTTGATCCATCTTTGCGTTGTCTTATATACGTACCCTGTAGGGCCCTCAGTTGGTAGGCCAGCAATTTCCCAAGGTGTAAGTATGGCGCTTGCTTGATGCTTTTGAAACTTCTTTACCATATCAACAGTGATCGGCCCATAAAATCCAGTGACAGGATTGTTCGTTTCAAAAAACTGGTTCAAGAATGTTTGGAGCTTCATAACTTCATCTTTATCATTATCTGCCCCAAACTTGATATAAGTTTTTAAGTACGGCTCACATGACAAATCTTCTGTTGATGCACCAAGAACCTCTCCCTGAGTGGCAAATATACCACTTACATCTCTTCTTCTGCCTCCTATACCACCCGAAGTATTAGATGAGGTTTGTTCAGATGAAGTAGTGTCTCCCCCATCATTATCATTGTTGTTATCATCTTCATTATTGATTTTGGTGTGAGTAGCTGTACAAATTATGTTGTGATTACTTTCTACATTAAAGTAAGAGGTTGCTAAATTTACATTGTAAGGCAAGACCTGAGGTCCAGCAGTAGCCACTGTGGTATCTCCATCTTTACATACAATACTTGTCGAATGATCCATGGCTGTGTTTACAGGAGCAGTCTGTACCACAACTGTATGATCACCTGGAATTACTTTGATAGGATCTGAAATGTATCCATCAGTTTTGTATTGAGCAAGGAAATCAGCTGCACCGTCTATGGCCAAATTCCACATTGAGGTGTCTGAAGGTTCAATAATGTTTTTTATCTGGATAGTACCAGCTTTCATACTAGTAAATGTGCACACCGCAACTTCACCAGAATTAACAGTAAAATCATCAGTGCCAAGATTTACATTGTAAGGAAGATTTTTGGGTCCCGCCTTTGCAACAACAGTATCACCAATTTTGCACTCAATTGAAGTGTAATGGTCGGCCCCGGTGTTTTGGGGAGCGGTTTGCACCCCTACTGAATGATTGCCAACTTCTACAGGAATGATTCCTGAGTCATAACCATCAGTAACCATTTGTGCCCAAAATGTGTAGGAATTATCTATTCCCATGTTCCATGTAGTATCATCATGTGGCAACACTTTATGAATGAGCCTAATGCCTTGATTTGGACATGACTCATTCCATACTATTACATACTTATCATTTTCTATATTTGAAAGCACTAACGGAAGTGTTGAAGTACTATTTGCATTCGCAGCACCAACAAATGAATTGCCGAGGGTGTACCCCTTCAAATATGATTTACCTTCAGTACACTCTTCGATATTTGGAACTACGTTACTTTCAGAATCAAAATCGGTAGTCATTTCTTCAATTTGTATACTATTATCACTGTTTGGCAGATCTATAGTAGAAATTTGGTAATTCTCTGGACCAAATGGCAGATCGGCAACCTGAGTTCCTGAAAGTTTTAAGTAAAATATCCCATCACCTTCTGAAGCTGGCACATCGTCTATGTATTTCATTATGTGGACTTTTGAGTAACCAGTTTGACCCTCATTACCTCCGCCTTCGCCACAATCACTACTACTTAGAGATATTTTAAAGATCAAGCCGCCTGGATTTCCACTCCAATCAGTACCAGGAGAAGACCAATTGTGTACAAAAAATTTAATTTCGTTTGTTCCATTGCGCAAGTAGCTAGTCAAATCGTAAGTCGAGACTTCCTGAAAGTTGATCTCATTTGTAGTTGAAGCAACAACATCACCATTTACAATCACCTTATAACTATTATCAGCCGCCATTTCTAAAATTGCATTAGTGGGTTCCCCTTCTACCACAAAACTCTTTCTAAATTCCTGCAAT
>CAYVXT010000040.1:0-13159 GCA_964455485.1 uncultured Candidatus Saccharibacteria bacterium | reverse complement strand
CTATCCATATGCTTCATTCACTCGTGAAAGGCGGTGACCAAGCGCGCATTATTGGATCACAGTTTATTTTAAATCTATTTTACTCGTGGATGGTAATATATTTACCCCTATTATTAAGTAAAGACATAGGTTTTAGCTGGGATAAAATTGGTATTCTTTTCACTATCATGCTTCTGCCTTTTGTATTGTTTGAAGTGCCAGCAGGTTTTTGGGGCGATAAAAAATTTGGAGAAACTGAAATAATGCGTATTGGCTTTATTATTATTGCAATTTCGACATTAATAATTCCTTTTATTAAATCTCCAATTTTCTGGCTTTGGGCACTGATTTTATTCTTAACTCGTACAGGAGCAAGTTTGGTAGAAATTATGAGCGAAAGTTACTTTTTCAAACACGTAAAAGAAGACGACACGGGCATGATAGGACTATTCCGTATGGCACGTCCAGTGTCATTTATTATTGCACCGCTTATCGCAATACCGGTCACTTACTTTTTTTCTTACTCTGTTTCTTTTGCGTTTCTAGCGATTATAACTTTCTCAGGTCTTTTATTTATTCCTAGAGTAGATACTAGATAGAGTTTATAACCCCAACACACCTTCATTTTTTCCATTTACAGAAATAACCACCGATGTAATATCAGGTAAACTTGTTAAGGTCTTTTCAATTTGGGATCTTATCCCTTTTAATTTACATGAATCCACTACACCTTCAGATAGCATAGGGTTAAAATCAACGTAGACAATCTTGTCTTTTACTTCAAAGTTCTGGATTACAGTATCTTTGTTTATTAAAGTAAAACCATACTCTTCAGATGGGCCTTTTATTAGTGCATCTAATGCACCGGGACCAAGCATTTCCGCATTTGGTATCACCCTGTCGACTGGGTAGTTTGCTTCACAACTATTTGTTTCAACTCTAGTATCAAAAAAATACACTTTTACAGACTTTTCCCATTCAAAGGCACTCGCAGTTGGTGATTGTATAAAAGAGGTTTTGTAAGACATAGCAAGCACAACAACAAGTGCGGCACAAGCTACAACATATATTAGAAGTTTTAGTGTTTTATTCATGATATGTTAGTCAGATGCTCTTTATTTTGCTCTTTTTCATTGCCCTCTGCTTAGATACCCCAAACTGTGAGAGCAAAAGCGCGAACACTGTCTTTAAAAAGCTTGCGGTTTCCAGGGAGATTTCTGAACCCAAAATAGACATACCTTTACTAAGCCCGCGGGCAATCATATCAGCTTCTCTACGAGCAATTTTAGAAACTTTCTTCACATCTCTTATTATTGAGAGAATGTAAATAAGACACAGCAACATGACGCCAGCGACAGCGATTGTGGAGACTGATGCTATTGCTAAATATATTTCTGAGTAATTCATAAATATATTTTACAGCAGCAAACTACACAATCCAATGAGAACTGTTGATTACTGAACGATACTTACAATCAGCTCCCGCCGATATTAATTTTGAAGCGCAGAATTTATAACAGCCTTAAAACCTTCTAGAGAATTGGGGTTATCAATTTTTTGGCCATTAACAAAAAATGTTGGAGTTCCCTGCAATCCGATTTTTAAAGAGTGAGCTCTTTCAGCCTTTACAAAATCTCTAACCTCTTTAGAGGAGAAATCATTTTTGAATTGATCAACGTTTAATCCAATAAGCTCAGCGTACGATTCAAACATACTTGATGGATTAGACGATCCAGACCACTCATTTTGCTTTTCAAAAAGGAGGTCGTGCATTTCCCAAAATTTATTTTGTTTTTTTGCCGCTTCTGCTGCCCGGGCCGCAAACTCAGCATTGAAGTGTATTGTTGTTAGTGGGAAATGCCTATATACCACAGCTATCTGATCTCCAAATTCTGACACTAATTGCCTTACGATTGGGTAATAAGTTCGGCAAGCAGGACATTGAAAATCGCTATATTCCACCACTAAAACTTTAGCTTCAGGATTCCCTTTAATACTATCTTGAGGATGTATAACACTCTCAGACAAACCAGGAGTTAGTGTTGGAGCTGAGTTGCCCAAAAAAAACAATGCAAAAATAGCCACAACCGCTATACCAATCCAAATAAAAGTCTTACTCATGTAAACGTTGTTTATGTTATAATATTGATGTTTGTAAATTATAACTATTTTTAAAATTTATGCCATATGTACAAAATCTAGAGAAAGATACGGTGGACAACGAAAACTTCCGAAAAGTACTCTCAACAACAAGCAAAAGCCAATTGGTAGTAATGTCTCTCTTGCCCGGTGAGGATATTGGGGAAGAGGTTCATGATGTTGATCAGTTTATCCGTATTGAACAAGGAAAAGGTAGAGCAATATTAGATGGTAAAGAATTTGAAATTGAAGATGATTTTGCAATAGTGATTGCATCGGGGACCAAGCACAACATCGTCAACACAGGAAGTGAAAAAATGAAATTATACACTATCTACACACCTCCAGAACACAAGGATGGCACAATCCACAAAACAAAGGCGGATGCACTTGCAGAAGAGCACCATTAAAAATTATCTCGGGGTAAAATTGTCAGGCGGCAAAGTATCATTCTTGCTATTTTGAGCATTATCTTCCCTTCTCGCAGCTGAAAAAGCTCTAATGAAAGCTGATAGTAAGTGATGCCCAAACAAATAATGAATTAGAAATGCAATAAAACAAAGTAGTATGATTGCATATATTATATAAGGGCGATACTGATCAATATATCCGGAAAGTAATGATTTACCAACAACATTTATAGATTGGTCCCTTATATTTCCTGCATTATCAACCGCTCTTACTATTACTTGAAAGTTTGGTTTTTTTGTAAGGTCTACCTGATAAGGACTTTCTGCTTCAACAAATATAGGCGACGCCGTTGTTGGGTTTTGAAGATTTATAACCCCGACTTCATAATGGTTAATTCCTGAATGTGCATCCGTAGTGGTAAATGACACAAGTGCCCTCTCTACAATCGAGGCAGATGCCAACACATAATTTACTTCTGGTGTAAATTGCGCAGGAGGAGTTTTATCGATTTTTATAGAAAAATGTTCTGGGGCACTCCAGCTACCGTTTTTCTTGGCGATTATATGAAAATACCATAACCCATCTTTCAAATTTTCGTATGACATTTGATTTGAAGCCGGATCAATAAGAGTATCTGGCATCGTAGTTGGTACATCATCTAATAAATAGCTGTATCCTTGTGCGCCCATAAGCTCTTCCCAAGAAACTACTGGGTTATTATTGTTATACCATTCACTTTCCGATGAGTGCGTATTGGAAAACACCTTTACTCCATCAGGTGCCTTTGGGAAAATCACATACTCAGCTTTGTTAAATTGAGTATCAGCTTCAGTTCCAAAACCGTCATTTAGTAAAATTTTTGAGTTAGATGAAAATGAAACTGTCCCCCTTCCTGTACCTTTCGCTCTAAAAGTAATAGTGCCAATCAAACCAGAGCTTGTAGTGATTCCATTTGGAATAACACCAACATAGCTTGCAGTACCTTTAGTATTATCAAAAGTTGGAGGCTCAACCCAAACACCAATTATAGAAACTCCACCTGAAGGTTTAACTATGGCGAGCTTGTTTTTATCATAGTTGATTCTTATTTCAATGCTATTTATACTAGACCCTTTTGTATTGATTAAAATAGGTACTTCAAAAGTTGAATCTTCTTGAAAACTTCCAGATCTAGGGGAAAAACTGATTTCTGCTTTTGGTTTTAAATAACTCGCATTTATATCAAAAGCTAAAATGTTTACTGCAGGTAAAAGCAAAATAAAAGCTGGCAATAATATTTTTTTTAAAAAAGATCTTATCATAATTGCTCTATATCTTGGATTTCCTTTTTTATTTCTTCTTCTGCATCAGCGATCTTACCCTGAATTTCACGAATCTTACGCTTCTCAGCAGTCGTACCTTTCGAGAAAACATCTTCAACATCAAGACTAAGATTTTTTAACATTTTATGCAGAACAGTTTTTGCTTCAGTAGCTTCCTTAATTACATCCTTCTTTAATGATTTGTTCGGTGTTGGTTTTAGATAACTTCTCGATATAAAATAAATCAGCAAAAGAAGTAGTGTTAATATAGATATCTTAACAGCATTTGGGGTATCCGAGTAAAAATCTCCATAAGAAACTACAATTTCATTAGAGTTTAGACTATTTTCACCATCACTTTTTACTACCAGTGCTTTAACTCTATAAATTCCAGTCCTAAGGGATGTTGGGACAGTCACCAAAAACTCTCCCTTCGAATCGGTTTCTTTTGTAATGTATATTTTTGATCCCTGTTCAGACGTGAAGGTTATAATTGTATTAGAAAGAGGTATGTTTGTATCTCCAAATATTGCCGGTTCTCCATACTTTTCAGTTAAATATATTTCTGGAGCCGCAAGTGTCGGTGCTGGCTGCTTTTCATTTTCTATAGTTGGTTCAGGTTGGGGTTTGGTTTCTACTGGTTTAGCTATTTGAGCTTTTACAATATAATTTGCACCACTCAATGTTCCTGTCACGTCTGTACCCTCACCATCATTCGCAAGTATTGTACCAGTCAAAAATTTTACAACCCCCTCCCCTTGCTTTATCGCTTTTAAATTAATATTCAAGACTGTTCCGCTACCAGATTGGAAATTTTTTAAAAGTACTCCTTCAAAAACTACTGTCCTGTCTCCAGATAAATATGATGGCTCTTTAACCCAAAAGTCCACAACTGAAGATGTTTTAGTTATTGATTCCACAGAAAAATTGTCAGGAATTGATATTGTTCCTGAAACAGCATTTATAGGTGTACCACTTGAAACCATTACTTTTACAGACAACCTTGTACCTTCCTCTACAGAATATGAGTTTGGAGCAACAGACATAGTTGCCGCATATGACAAAACTGGCAAAATAAAAACCAAAATAGAAGACAGAAAAATATTTTTTTTCATTTTTTTATCCTTTTGAAAAAGGCCACTAGTATGATTATAGTCAATATAATCACAAAAGGTAAGTACAATTCCCCTTTATCGATAACCCAAATTTTTTCAATCCGAACATTACCATTTCCGTCTATCGCCTTTACATAAACTATATTTCTAAATACCTTATTTGTTAGTTTATATGGGCTTTGGGCTTCTTTAAAACTTCCTAAAATACCTTCCTTTATTTCATATTTAGAGATTCCAGAACCTTTATCTTGGGCATAAAATATGATTGATCTGTTTCCATTAAACACATTTTCATCTTTTATATATAACGGTTGAAAAGCTTCTGGAGGCTCTGGATCTTTGTTTTCTATCAAATTAGCAACTCGACCGATTTCTAAATTCGAAGGCGTGGTAGATAGCTGAATTTCAGTTCCATCTCCATCATTTAAAAGACCTACCAAATCAATACCACGAATACTGTATTTGCCGGGTTTTACTAATTTAACCTCAACTACAAACATTAAAGATTTTTCTTGGAGACCACCTGGAGTTATACCTGAAAACGTGACTTGCCCACCTTGGGCTTCCGGAGCCTCAACCCAATAATTAATTAGCGAATTTCCAGTTATGATATCTACAATTTCCATATCACCAAAATCTAAAACTCCTGAAACAGTATTTATAGATTTCCCTAAAGGGTTTAAATACGCTTCTATATAAGAAATTCCATTGTCCCCAACACCATTAGTTTCTAGACTGATGTTTGCCGCAAAAGATACCCCTGGACCCACCAGGAAGACACAAAGCATTAAAATTAGTTTGAATATTTTTGGTCTCATATATTTACCCAGTCCAGTAATATGCCATTATGCTAAAGTCTTTAAGATCAACAATTTTGTCACCATTAAGACTTGAAGCTTCTTTTAATTCAAAAGATTGCGATAGAATTTTTTTATACCAAAATGCAGCAATTGAAAAATCTATCAAATTGACTTTACAATCACTATTTAAATCTCCACGTTTAGGACATTTTCCGGTCTCTACGAATACGTTTTTATCGCCCACGGCAAAAGCTACACTGGCACTAAAATTACTGACTTCATTATCTACACTAGTTTTTGATTTTGCTGTGTGCTTTCCCTTGTCTAACATAGAACTATCGAAATTTAAAAGGTAGACACCATCTTTATCACTCGGTCTTTTAACGAAATACTCGGGTTCAGAATTGATGTTTATTGTAACTTCTGAATCAGGCGAGGTCTGACCAAAAATTATTATGTTGTCACCTTTAGCAACCTCGGTTTTATCTGTAGTTATTGTTGGTGCAATAAAAATACCACTCACTGTTGTAGTAATATTTTGGGTGATATATATAGGAAAGGTAAATGGACTAGATCTCAATCCGTTTTTATCCTCACCATAAACAGAAAAATTATAATTTCCCGATGACAAACTATATAGTTGAGCAGTAAATTTGCTGTCTGGCCCTGCAATAGTAGTTAAAACTTTTTCCCCATCCTTTAAAATCGAAATTTTGCTTAAGGGGTATGCCCTACCAGAAAATATTATCCCGGTTTGCGACGACCCACCAGAACTTCCTCCTCCGCCACCTCCACCTCCTCCCCCACCAGAACTCGACGACCCTGCCGTAGATACTACTTCAGTTGAACTAGCTACTATATTTCCAAAAGCATCTTTAGCTGCAATTATAAAATAATAAGTACTTCCGCCTGTGAGACTCGAGACAATGTGAGAATTTGTATTTCCAACATTAGTATATGTATAAGGACCACCCGAAACAGATGCCTGAGCAATACTGTATCCTGAAACCGACCAGCCCACATAACCATTTGAAGATGTCCAGCTTAGGGAAACACTATTAGCACCTGGTGTTGCTGAAACTACAGGAGAGGAAGCAAAAGGGAATCTTAAAAATCCACCACCTAAACTAAAGGACGCCGCACTTGAAGTACCTACAGCAACTTCTGACAAAGTACTCCACAGTTGAAAACTCGAAGAACTTGCAAAGCCGGCGGGAGCTATGACTGGATCTAATAATTTGAAATTTGTAGACGAAAACTCTTGGGCATTTACTGAATTTGAATTATATAAATTCAAAGCAAAAACAAACACTAATATACAAATCCATATAATATATTTCAACAAATTGTATTTTCGCATTTAACCCTAATTTAATCCTTCTACAACTTCATCATAAATAAACTTTGATATGTCGGATATAGAACTTGCCATTTTTTCATAATCATACCCTTTGGTCATAACACAAATGAGGTACGGGTGATTAGGATAATAAACAATTCCGCAATCATGGACCTGCTTCAAACCGTCTGCCTCTTTTTCACCAAATTTATGAGCAACTACAATATTTTTTGGTAATGGCTTTGTAATACCTTTATCAAATTCTGTCCCTGTAAGTACTTTGAGTGCTGCATCTGAATATCCTTTTGATAAATACGAAGCATTAAAAAGTACTCTAAAAAAACCTGCGTATATTTTTGTATTTACCAAAAAATTCTTTCCTGTCTCAGGAGGTCCAAATCCAACAGATTTCATAGTATTATTTACTGTTTCCATATCAACTAAACCTGCTAATATTGCGGCCGCATCATTGTCAGAATAATAAATCATATAGTTCACTAAGTCGCCCACACTGTATTCTTGACCAACCTCTATTTTTTTTGAGGATTTAAAATATTGTTCGCTATTCGTAGTCGGATTTTGGTAAAGTATTTTTTTATCGATTAAACCCGGATCACTTTCAAATTTCTTCATTACAGAAATGAGCATGGGCACTTTAAGTAAGCTTGCACCAATAAACTCATCCTTTTCATTTAACCCAATCCAAGGACCATTGTTCAAATCTCTTACATATACAGAAATAGATGATAGATTATTTTTATTCTTTAGATGCTCGACTTTTTCCTCTAATTTAACTTTAGAGATGTTTAGATTTTTTATACCTTCTGTTTCTTCATCTTGGTAACACTCGAGAAGTGGGTTAATGAGTGAGTGCATACCTTCCCTATTTTCACTACTATTTGCAATAATTTTATTACCATTACGATAAATCGAAAAAGCTCCTGTGCCTAGTAGTAAACCTATGATTAATCCCCAAAAAAATTGATACTTGTTCATATTATTCATTTGATTCAGCTACTGGTTCTGGAGCTATAGTTTCAGTTATTCCAGAATCAGGTTCAGCTATTATATTTACATTATCAACAGCAGGTTCATTAATCGTTGTAGCCTCCCCGGTCGTGTCTGGTTCATTTAGTACAACTTCCTCTGTTGTGGTACCAGTTTCTCCCGTGTCTTGAATTTCAGTAGCCTCTGCAGATACTCCACTATCCGTACTTGATGATGTGTTCATACTAGAATTATCCTGAATTGGAGTTTCGTTTACAATAACAGGCTGTTCAGCTTGCGGTTCATTAGGTGTGGATGAGGCTACATAATTTGGTGAAGTAATTTCACCGTAAGTATTTATCATTAACCAATCAAATGGAATATTTATTGATTGAGGAGTTGATATTTCTACCTTAAATCCAGAACCAGGATTTATTTCTGTAACAATAAGCGGTACCGAAATCAAAGCTCTAGGAGTAAGGAATATTTTTGAGTTTGCCGCAACAGAATTATTATGAACGAATACCGATGTAGTGCTTGCAGTGATTTCTGCCCAACCGCTGATTTGGTCTTGTCCTGCAGGAATATTTATATTACCACCTGGGAGAATTGTAAACACACTAGCAAACATATTTTTAACGACTGCAAACTGAGCCACTATTTTACCAGCGAATATCCTAGTCATCTCTGCTCCTTTACTAAACGCGCTATTTGTAAGTTCTTGTGCCGCTTCGTTTATCCCGCTCATTACAGTTCCAATATCCTGAACAACATCTCCTATACCCATATCAAATCCCGGATTCAGTTTTACCAAAACCAAACCAAAACATGTAGTTGTAGCGAGTCCATAGTCAGCATTGTTTACACAAACACCTTTACCATTGTTTGGATCAAATTCTTGGAGTGTATTTCCTAATATATATCCTGGCCTACTTGCTCTCATACCAACACCTTCTGTAGCAGATGAAGTAATTCTGTCACCTTTTTTTATTGCTCCATTAGAAAGTGACACCAGGACTGGAACTCTACCAATTAATGCCACTCGAGTTGTTGATGATGTTTCCGTTCCTAATATTGTATGAGGAGAAACAGAAACACTCCCTAATATATCTTTACTATATGGTTCGTCTGTTAACTTAACTTTACCCAATAAATCTTCTGCCACAACAATCCCCTCTTTAAATTTTTTCAAGTCGTCGGTCAGGTATGCTTCCGCAATATCAGCTCCTTGTATTGGATCAAATTGAGCTTCTTGAACTTCTCCTACTCCATATGCCAACCCCGCCACAGGGTCATCTGTCCACACTCTTATAAGAGAAATGTCGATTTCACGGTCAACACCAGGAGTTCCCGAAGACCACATACCCGTTGAAACAACTGGATAAAGATTTGCATTTGGAATGTTATTTGAAGTTGCAGAAGTTATAACAGCAACAACATTTCCATTGATAAGATAATTTACAGTTGAAGAAGATACTTCAACCCTTAATCGTTGAAAAACACCGGCAGCTGTTGTACTTGATATTCCGGTATCTACAAGTGTGGCAGCATTATTCTTCCTCACTACTGCTTGCCAGTTGTTTGTTGAAGAGGCAGCAAAATATATACCGTTCAAATCACCACCAATGTTAGTGGTATCTTCTGCTGTGCTTGAAAAACCTACTATTGTAATTGTACTTGTAGATGCTCCTGTAACCGCATTTTTAAGCAAAACTTCCATAACGGGACTTGAGCTTGCAGCACCAATTATATTTGTTGATCTGATTGAAGAAGTCTCGTTTGCAGCAGGTGTATCAGAACCCTTTAACCTCATTACAGGAATAGAACCATTCACTACAAGAGCTGTCGTTCCGACTGAGACTTCATCAAAAGCAAAATCTCCACAAACTGCTGATCCATCAGCAGAAAGTACAGCCAAGGCGGTAAGCGCAGACCCTGGTATATCACAAGATAGATACCTCCAACTTTGATAAATTCTACCGGCCACTGTTAATTGATCCCTTATTCCGGCTCCACCACCCCAAGGAGTTGTAGATGTGCCAATTGCCACCCTAGAATAATCCAAATCACCTGTGGTTGTAGCAGTGACGTACAACATCGGTGCCTGCTTACCATTTGTCATCCAATCAGATGTGGTAGCTACCACCAAACTAGGGTAAGTACCATTGTTACCCCCTCCTATCACTGACAATTTTGCATAGGCACTTGAAGAACCGACTCCTAAATTACCGCTTGAATTTACCGATAAGTAACTAGTTGAACCATCGCTTGCATAAATATTGAGTAGATTTAGTGTTTGACCAGAAGCAGCAGTAATATCGATACCCGCTCCTGTAGTTTGAGTCGTATCAACTGTCAATACCGAATTTCCTGAACCATCTTGTATTTGTACTGCAGCTGTTGAGGCGAGGTTTTGTACTAATGCACCAAATCTATTTATTGAGAACAGAGCAGCCCCAGTGGTAGATGAAATTCTAAATATGTCATTTGTGCTCCCTGTTGCTTGTACTGACAACATCGAAGTTGGAGATGACGTAGCAATACCAACCATACCACTATTCAATATTGATAGTGCGGACAAACTTGATGTTGCAAATGTTGTTGGGCTAGATGTACCTATATATAGATTGTTTCCAATAGACCTGAATGTCCAAGGTGCATCTGTATCTGACCCTTGCAGTGCTATCTGTGGTCTTGTAGTTGTGGCGAGATTTAACAAGTATCTTGGAGTTGATGTGCCAATACCTAGATAGTTAGCGGTCTTATTCCATATGAAATTTGAGGATGAATCTAATGCACTTCCTGTATTAAATTGAATTTCACCGGAACTGCCAGCAGCAGTTGCTGCACCTGCATTTATAGTACAATCAGTTCTCGTACTACCACCATTATCAACACAATCTACTCCTGTGCCTGTAAAGTTCAAAATCGTTCTTGCTGTCAGATTGCTGCCTTCATTTTGTATAGTTGCATAACCTCCACTACCCCCAGAAGTATCTGACCAAACGGTACCGTTTGCTGTGACTTTTAAAGTACCAGCTGTGGAAGTACTTATAGCCAATGCACCGGTAGTTCCATTTATACTAAGAGCTGCAACTGAAGTAGTAGCGAGACCTTGGACTGTTGTGGTGGAGAGGTAGAGGTTGCCTCCAGCATTTCTAAACGCCCATTGAGCCAAACCTACATCAGCAGACAATGAAAGTTGAGGTGCGGTAGAACTAGAGGCAGTAAGCGTGCTAATTGAAGGTGTTGATGTTCCAAATGCAGATCTGTTTGCTGATGTATTGACTATAAATATTGGGTTCGTACTATTGCTATCATATACGTTAAATGCAGAAGTTGAGGCTACTCTCATGATCAAACCTCCTCCGGCATCAAATCCAGAAAGGAAAGTCGTACCATTAGATGCATATAAATTAACAAGGTTTGAAGTTTGACCTGAAGCCGCCACTACATCTATACCAGAGCCAGAAGTTTGAGTAGTGTCTACTGCGAACACATTATTTCCTGAACCATCTTGGATATTTACTGCAGTGCTTGAAGATATGTTTTGTACCAAACCTCCCCAAGAACTCAATGTAAATACTCTTGCTCCCGAAGATGAAGCTACCCCAAATATATCGAGTCCTGTAGAACCTTGAATAGATAGGGATGCATTAAACCCTGTGGTAGTAGCAATTCCAACTCTTCCTTGGGATGTAGTAGTAGAAACTGTAATAGTAGAAGTACCAGAAAGTGCTGTACCATTTGCCCCATAAAATGCGAGCTGACCAAAAGTACCTGAATTGACAGTACCACTACCTCCTCCTGATACGCATACATTATTGATTGCATAGCACCCAGTAGAAATATTGAATCCAACGTTTGAAGTTGACGTTGCAACACCTGATATGTTTAGACCTCTAACTGTTGTGGTGCCGAAGCCACCGCCAGCAATTTCAAGAGCAGCGACGGAGGTGGTGGCGGTTCCATCTATGGTTGAAGTTGCAAAATACAAATTTCCTCCAGCATTACGTGTAATCCATTGAGCCACACCAGCACCATCAGTGAGAGAAGTAGAGGAAGCAATTGTTAATCTATAGACAGGGGTCGATGTACCAATACCAACATTCCCAGAGATATCAATTTTTATTCTTTCAATACTATTTGTATTTATTCCAACACTTGTATATGAGCCAGTAGAGTTAAGTGTAAATAAAGATCCATTTCCTGAAATTACTCTTTGATCCCACAAGTAATATTCCTTTGCGTTTGCAGCACCATTTATATCAAGTGGTTTACCTGGAGTAGCTGTTCCAATACCCACATTTCCGCTTTTATCTACAATCAAACTTGTTGCTGTTGAACTCCCCACGACAAATGCAGGGTTACCCGCTTCGGAATTAACAGAGAGTTGAGCAAATGGGGTTGATGTACCCTGACCAATCCATCCTGTACCTGTAATAGTCGTCGAAGCAGTGCCTCCAACCTTAAACCAGTTAGCTGAAAGTAATGTTGATGAAGCTGCACCAAAGAGATTTTGTTTTGCAGTCCAGGTGTTTGCATTTGCAAGATTGAGGCCAACTGTTCTTGCTGTACCTCCATTGTATGAACCTGAGAATGTGAGAGTTGAGTCGGTAGCCGAGAGATCAGCAAGATTTCCACCAAGAGCAATACCTGAGATGGTGGAGTTTGCAAGCATTGTATTTGATATTGCACCATTGTCCACTGTGCAGCTTGCTCCGTTACATGTAAATGAACCGAAGTCTTCCGCATTTAGCATTGCTGCTGTGACATTGTCGACTGTGAGAGCACTTCCTGAAAGAGTGAGGCCGGCACCGGTGAGGTCATTGAATGATTCTCCATTCACTATGAGATTTGTTGTTGAAGCAGTAGCGAAGGATGAATATGTAGTTGAGGAAGAGTATGTGAAATCAAGACCACCGGAGAGAGTAAGGCGGGTGGTGGTAGCGGCACTAGGGAATGGATATGCGAAGGTGGTAAATCCCGCATCATTGTTAAACCAAGAGAGTTGGACTGAAGAAGATGCGATGGTGTTCACTTTTCCAGTAGAGCCAATGTAACCAAAACCTTGAGAGAGTGATGAGA
>CAYVXT010000039.1:0-2213 GCA_964455485.1 uncultured Candidatus Saccharibacteria bacterium | reverse complement strand
TAACTCTAAATAACTTTGTAGAAAAATACCCAGAAAAAGAAATAGTATTTGATGTTTTAGAAGTATCACCTCAGGTAGAACATTCCGGACAAGATAATGGTTGGGGTTCGGCGCTTTCTTTATCGATTGAGGAAACTCTAGAATATTGCCGATCAAAACCGCACAGCTTTGTCCCCTCATCAGGATTATTATTTTCTGTCTTCAAACAATTCTCTTTAGAAGAAAGAGCAGACTCAGAAAAGCAACAGTTTCTGCAAGAAATTAATGATTATTGGCATAGGACATCTTCACTTTTGGTCTTTCCCATCGCAGATAAACCTGGCTATGTCGTCCACTATGTTAATCTGGAGAAGGGAATCTTGGTCCGAGAAAAAACCGGAGATCTTGCTGGAAAAATAAAGATAGAAATAAGCAAGGAGGAATTTCCACCGTGCGGAGAAATTGCGAGAATTGAAAAATATCCGGTCTTTTTCCAAAAAATCCTTGGATCCAACTGCGTAGATATAAATAGTCCAGAAATTTGCATGTGGATACCACCAGAAAAATTGATCAGGACAGCCCCAGAGAAGTTAATAATTTTTGGAGCAATCGCACAATATGGCATGGGTCTATGGCTAACTTCTCATACAACAGACAAGGCTTTATCAGGAACTAGACCATTTCGTTTGGCATACGATATTCCAAAAATATAAAGTAAAATGAAAATATTTGGCATTGGCTTGATGAAAACCGGAACTGTTAGCTGCGCAGAAGCCTTGCGCTTACTTGGTTATTCTGTTGCCCACTTTGACGAACTTAGAGCAATAATGGAAGAAACGGGCGGTTGGTTGGCGGGGGACTTCCGGACCGATTGGCTAACAAAACATGATGCGGTATTTGATAATCCAGTGCCAGGAATCTTTACTCAGTTGGACAAAAAATATCCCCATTCAAAATTTATACTGACAACGCGAGATTTAGATTCTTGGTTAGAAAGTTGCAGAAAATATTTATCTGCTGTTCCAGCTGGGTATGAGTACCGAAAATTAGTTAGGACGGCCGTTTATGGCATGTTCGATTTCAACGAAGAAAGGTGGCGAGAAATTTATGAGCAACACCACAAGAAGGTTAGAGAATATTTCAAAGATCGACCAGAAGCTTTGCTAGAAGTAAAGATCAGCGAGGGAGAAGGTTGGGAAAAGTTATGTCCGCTCTTGGGGAAACCGGTTCCTCAAGTTCCTTTCCCAAAGATAAACACTTATCCTGATTACGTTTTTGAATAACCATGGAAGAACTAGAATTAACTTATCTTGCGAAAATTCTGCCAAGCGGACTGAAAGATGTCGAGAAAAAAGAAATGTTGGATATTTATATTCCCGCCAGTTCAGATCATCCGACTTTGCGAATCCGGAAAAACGGCGACAAACACGAGATTACCAAAAAGCAACCAATTGTGGACGGCGATGCTTCGCGTCAATTGGAGACGACAATCAAATTAACGCCAGCCGAGTTCGCTGATTTGAGCCAACTGCCCGGAAAACGCGTGCAGAAGACGCGCTATCTCTACCCAGAAAATAATGTGAATTACGAAATTGATGTTTTTGGTGGCGACTTATCTGGATTGGTTCTAGTAGACGTAGAATTTGCAACTGTTCAGGAAAAAGCTAATTTTACTGCGCCGGAATGGTGCTTAGCAGAAGTCACGCAAGAGACTTTCTTGGCTGGTGGCATGCTCTGTGGCAAAAAATATGCAGAGATTGAGCAAAATTTAGCGAAGTTTGGATATCAAAAATTGTTTTAGAAAAATAGTCAATGGAAGAATCTAACAAATCGTCAGAAGAAATAAAAAAGAGGGTTGATAATCTTCAGGCTAATCTGCATCTGTCAATCTCTATACAGAAAAACATGGTTGATTTATTAAGTGAAGTTGCAAGCATCCTAAGCATTTTTAAAGAAGGGCGCGAGAAAACACACAGATTGGCAACGTTGGCTATAGCATTGGAAATACTATTGTTTTATTGGATTTTTAAAAACTATATCCCGGGAGAATATCACAAATATATTTTAGGTGGATGGTTTGTGCTTTTTATCAAGCCAATGATTAATTATTTTTGGCCATCAAATTTTTTGTAAAACTCTTCCGCTTTATTTTATTTATGCCAGAAAATTTTAAGCTAAAAATTGCCGATTTCGAGGGACCAATCGAAGTGCTTTTGAGATTAGTGGAAGAGAAA
>CAYVXT010000038.1:0-9835 GCA_964455485.1 uncultured Candidatus Saccharibacteria bacterium | reverse complement strand
CCATCCCTCCCGGGACAAGTGAAGGATTTGGTCATCGCCGGCGTGAAGGCAATCGAAATGAATCACACTGAGAACGTGACACCAGGACTCGATGTCACCACTACAAACTAACCTCGCCCCGCAGAGCCTCGTGCACTGTCTGGAGCGAGGTTTCTGTTTTAATTACACATTACACAAGTTCGAACGTCCTCATATCAAACAGAGTAAAACTTGACACAAGCATTGACTCGTGCTATTCATTTTCAATAGGAGATTCGCATGGCTAATTTTTTCGGTTGGAATGGGCTTACGATCTGGCACAAACTTGGGTGGGGTTCGGTTTTCCTTTTTGGTTTCTGGCTGTATAGACTACAGCCACCATCCATTCTCACGATTCTAGCCATGATTCCAATGGCGGTCTCGGGAGCAGTGTTCATCTTCCGAATCCTAAAACGAGATGAGGAAGCATAAGGCAACATCCAAAACAAATTCCACCTCTTGCAATAGCCCACCAAACTACTTTACACTCCTTGATTTTAGATGTGTAATTTGGTATTTTAATAACAGTAAAGGAGACCTTTTGAAAACAAACTTTGCCCTTGATTTGGGGGAGTCTACTCTGTGCCGAATCATTAGGAAGAAAGGAAAAATCGGTATCGGCTTTGACACGAGGATGGCTGGAATGGGGTCAAGAGAAGATGTGATTAAACACCTCGATCTCCTCATGGAGGAATGGCAAAAGAAGAACCCTAGCCTTACTCCAACTGAAATCGCTGACGACATCGGCGGAGGATTCTCTCTCGTTACTGGTGGGAGGACCTACGATGGATTCCGTTATTTCAAACCAGTGAAAAAAGCAGCCAACTAACCGCCCACACCGGGACAAAATCCGGTGGAGGGCGGATTTTGTTTGTCTAAAAATTCATTAGCGAGGTTCTAACGTCCTCCCCGCCTGCAACGCTTTGCGTAGCATTGCGAGCAGGTATCAAACGGAGCAAAGTGATTATTCAAAAAACATCTCAGAAGTGAGGTGTTTTTTGTGACCTCAGAACTAAATTCGAACTTTTGTTTTCTTTACAACTTTCCTTTATTCAAATACCATTTGAGACAATGATTTCTCGAACTGAACCAGAGAACTTTAAGAAGAAATTTGATGTAGTGAGTGTTTTTATCGAGCACAACGGGGAGGTGTTGTTACTTCATCGCCAAGACCATAAACCACAAGGCAATACATGGGCTATGGTAGCAGGCAAAGTAGATGAGGGAGAGGAATTACTTGGAGCTATGGTGAGAGAAGTTGAAGAGGAAATTGGTCTCAAAACCAATCCCGCTGATTACAAATACTTTGAAGGGTATTATGTGAGATACCCTGGCTATGATTATCTCTACCATATTTACTCTCTGTCAGTATCAGAAAAACCAGAGTTAAACATCAATCAGACTGAGCACAAGAACCATGTTTGGATAACGCCAAAAGAAGCTCTTAAACTAGACCTGATACAAGACGAAGATACCTGTATTAAGTGGTTCTATAAAATTGATGATTAGTATGGATAAAAAGTCTCAAACAACTCAAACTTACAATCAACGTGCTAAAGCATTGGCAAACAAATTTGATTCTATTAGACCTAGAATTTCTTACCTCGAAGAGGTGTTTGCTGTAGTTGGTAAAGAGAACCCAAAGGTAATCGAGATAGGATGTGGTAATGGCAGAGATGCAGTAGAGATTGTTAAAAGAACAAGTGACTATTTAGGAATAGATATTTCAGAAGAACTGATAAAGTTAGCTCAAGGAAAAGTGCCTCAAGGAAGATTTGAGGTTGCCGATGTTGCCGCTTTTAAATTTCCCGAAGCTCTGGATATTGTGATAGCTTTTGCTTCACTGATACATATAGACAAAGAGGAGTTTAAGTTAGTTTTGGATAGGATATACCAAGCCTTGAATCTTAACGGGGTTGTGTATCTTTCTTTAAAGCAAAGCGATAATTACAGAGAGGTTACGGAAGAAGACGAGTTTGGTATCAGGACCTACTACTATTATTCAATGGGTGATATAAAAGAAATAGCAGGAGAATTTAGAGTAGTCAAAGAGGAAGTAGAAGAAATTAGAGGTAAGAAATGGTTAGAAATAATTTTGCAAAAAATAGGATGACTAAAACAGTAATTTTTGATTTATAAAGTTATTTTTTGTTACTCAGAACTAAATTCGAACTTTTGTTTTCTTTACAACTTTCCTTTATTCAAATACCATTTATTTAATGAATGAAAAGATTCTTAAACACTACTTAGACTTTAGCACTTACACCAATCCAGGTTTATATATGGATAGACTAAAGAATGATTTACCTGACGAAGTAAAAGAAATTGGGGAGTTGGTCAGAAAAAACATAATTCATCGAACTACTTTGGCTGCTGGTAATACTGGAACCAACTCTGATTTACGATTTGGAGATATGAAAAAAGTTCCTTGGTACAGGCAACCAGAAGATGATGTCTTAGTTACTGCGGCCGCCATATTGGCAGAGCTATACAGAAGAGACGAGAGAGGATTTGTTAAGGATAGAGCAGAAGAAAATAAGCTGGTATTGACCTGCAGATTTGTCTCGATTCTAATAGCTTCAATTCTTAAATCCAAAGGTGTACCCGCTAGAGTCCGTTCTGGCAATGCTCCTTATTTTGATATGGGCGACTTAGGTGAATTAAGTGCGGACCATTGGATAAACCAGTATTGGAATAAAGAAGAAAATCGCTGGGTAACAATTGATGTAGATGGTAGTTGGAGCCTTAAAGATAACAAACTAAATCCATACGACTTACCAGAAACAGCTTTCGATTTTCCAGCTAATGCATGGCTCAATATTCGTGCTGGTAAAGATGACCCAAATAGATTTTGGAATGCCAAACCTGAACGAGGAATGATAGTTGTATTCTGGTCTCTTATGTACGATTTTCATTCTCTAATGAATAACGAGATTATCTACTTTTACACTACAAAGTTTGGTACTGACGAAAAATTCAAAAATCTAACCGAAGGCGAGCTTAAGAAAATAGACCATCTCGCAACCATTATGCAGAAACCAGATGAGAATTTTGAGGAGTTAAGGAATATTTTTGAGACGGATAAAGATTTTAGATTATTAACTGGAGCGTTACTCTAATAAATGACAAAGAGTATTCTAAAAAGAGATAAATATAAACAAGCCCGAGGAGGCTATTCTAGGCTACTAAAAATCTCTTGCGAGAAATGCGGAGCGGATATTTGTTTATACCAAAAAGACGGGCCAGGCAATCTAAGGAGAATGTATATAGATAGGATTATGGAGCCTAAAGTTTCTATTCTGAAAAAAGATTTATCTTGCCCCAATGTCCATTTACTCGGAGTAAAAATCATTTACGAAAAAGAAAAACGACCCGCTTTCAGGTTGTTTGTTGATTCAGTTACAAAGAAGATAGCAAAATCCTAAAGAATATGGAGCCAAAAGTAATAACAATATCTATCCCCGAATACACACTGGAATCTCAACCAGATTACCAAGCTGTAGGAGCGAAAATAGACTAAGCTATCGAGCAAAACTTTGAAGGAAAATTTCTACTTCGTGCATTGAGTGTTGCTGACCATCCACAATACACTTTGGATGAACTAGCCGATATTATCCTGAAAACTGGGACTGACAAATATGACCCAAACAGGAAAGGTGTGGCTCACGAAGAATTTGAACCTTATAGGCCAGATATTCAAGCTGGAACTATAGAAGTAAAAAATGGAAAACTCATAACAGAACCTTTCTCGGAAGATGTGAGGAGGTTTTATGAAAATACCTTAATTGATAGAGGGTACAGGTTGAGAATAGACTTAATTGTTTTGTACGACCCAGAGCAATTTATTAGAGCTGAAAAGGTAGATGATACTAAACCTGGTGTAGAACCTCATTTGGAAGAGTATCTTTGGAGATTTAAGGACCCAGAGAACAAAGCCGAGGCCGTAAGAGGTATAGTTAAAATATTAAAATAAATATGTCAGACCGAAAATACTCAATCGAAGGATATAACTCGGAATGGCCTAAAAAATTTGAGGCTATTAGAGAGGTGTTAGTAAAAGTATTTGGTGATAAGGCTATAGATATTCAGCACGTAGGAAGCACCTCAATAGAGGGCATGAAATCTAAACCTCTTATTGATGTTTTGATAGTGGTAAAAAACTGGGAAGATTTTGAAGAAGAAAAGCTTGAAATGACTAGTTTAGGATACGAATATCGGTCCAATGTATTTCCTCCTACATCATTACTTTTCTACAAAGAACACGATGGCCATAAGACAGAAAACATACATGTTTTTGAAATTGGAACACCTAAAATAGCTGAGTTTTTAAATATTAGAGATTACCTGAGAGCCCATCCAGAAAAAGCTCGTGAGTATGGAGAGCTCAAAGAGAGCCTACTATCCAAATATCCAGATGACTATGTAGCCTATAGAGAAGGTAAGGGAGAGTTTCTAAAAGAGATGAACAGGTTGGCTAAGAAGTGGAAAGAGGGTTTAACCAAATAACTTCGTTTTTCTCATGTTCTTATGATGCCCTTATTTTGTAAGGCTATTTTTTCTTTGATATTTACAAAATGTGTATTATGCTTGACAAAATATATGAGTATGCTATACTTTAAACAGTGAGGCGGAATGGTGCTAACCTGACACGACGTCGGGTAAACCATGCAGGCTGCAGGTTTGCGACGCGAACACAGCCCCGCTTCACACTGTTCTTTTGATCCGAGCTCCTCCGAGCTCAAAATGAGAGGTGAAATTCCTCTCGGCCAAGCGGATGCTGATTTCCGCAAAGCTACTGGGAGCAGACTATAAGTCTGACTTGCCATTTATAACCAATCCAGCGAGTTGCACGGATATATGTGCTCGGGACGAAATAATCAGACGTCCTTAAAATCTCGCTCCAGCGGCTCACCTCATAGGGTGAGCCCTTTCATTATATAAAACTTCTATTTTTGAAACTCTAAAATTATAGCGAAGCAAACAACGTGATTATTTTTTCTGATATAATTTATATATGAAAGATATTAATCTCCATGCAAAGTGGCTCATCAAAGCTCCTCTGAACCAAGTGTTTGAAGTGATGACTGACTTTGAAAAATTTCCTGAGTATTTTCCAAAAGTTGCAGAATCTATACAAATAATAAGGCGTGAAGGAAATCATTTGGAAATGAATGCAAGCGTTAAATCGTTTGGGCAAAAGTTTCCAGTAAAAATGAAAACAGAGATCATTCCTCTAAAAGGATATGTTTCCGACAACGAAAGTCCAAAATTTGGAACTTCCGGTCATGAGAAATTTTTACTTTCTGAAAGTAAAGAAGGAACTTTGATTGATTATACTTACCAAGTTGCTATTCATAAACCTTGGCTTCGGATAGTTGCCAAACCACTTATTGGTTGGTTTTCCATGAAATTTTGGGAAAAGGCTGTCATTGATGAGCTGAAGAAAAAGGTTGAAAAGTAAGACTAGCAGTTTGATTTCACTCCTCTTTACACCTCTTGACTTTTGGGGTGTAGTTTGATATACTATTAGCAGGAGAACTTACATGATCTACGCAGACCGTCCCAGAAGCTCGGGTGAAGCTATCCATCGTATTCAGTTCCGCGGATTCGAAATCTCGATCGCCAGTGACGACCGTTCTCGTGGTGGTAACGCCCCGCTCAGCCGCTCGTCCCTCATGGTGTCCGAAAATGGTCACGAGGTGACCTACCGGTTTGTTGGTCGTCACAATACCTGCAATGGCGCCATCGAGGAAGTCGAAGGCGAAACACTGTTCGAAGTCATGCAGGTCATCGCGGCGGCCGCGCCCCAAGAAGTCCCGTTGTTCGCGACTCCCGACGGCGATCTCGTGTAGTACCTTCAGAGAGCGACTTGTTCGCCTGAGCTCAATACCTCACATGGTTTTGGGCTCCTGATCTGGTTTCGTCACTTAGAAAGCTTGTTTACACTGAGCTTGTCGAAGTGGTGGACTGAGATTCAGGAAAGTTCTTTGAGGAAATTGAAATGAACCTGTTAAACGTGGTTTTCTACTTCGCTCTGGTCATTGGAATAATGTTGTTCGGCTTCGACATAATGTTGAGGCCGACGCCGTGGGCTCACACCAGATATCGCCGGGCGCTTCGAGCGATCTACAAAGGAATCCATCGACAGCTTAGCAGATTCGTACGCTGGGCCTGGCGAGAGTACAGGCAATTCATTTTTGGTACAGTAACAGGTGCTCTCCTGGTTCTGTACTTCACGGGTCACTTCAGGTAGAGGTGACCTTCTGTACTGGGCTCGCGAATTTAATTCGTTGGCCGAGATTCAGGAAGAAGTTCTTTGGAAAGAGGAGAAAACGCATGATTTGCCAATCGCAGTACGCAGTTACATCAATCGCGATCATGAACGTGTTACTGACCTTCGGTGCTTTGGGCTCATTCTGCCTGATCACTAAGACCGCCGACCTGTTCACGAAGTGCGTGTTCGGCTGGATGATGGGTGCCTCCTGGGCTCTGGCCGTGATCCTTACGGCCGTGAATCCCCAGATTGGCGTCATCGCCACTATGGGCCTGTTCCTCGGCATCGCCGGGGCACCGGGTTTCCTGCTCGGCTTCATCGTCGAGCAGCTCAAGAAGAAAAGGGAATGCTACTGCTCGTAGCTTCCTGGGCGAGGTCACCGATCGCCCAGGTACGACACCCCTCGTCCGAGTGCAGGCACAGAAAATATATGAAGCAGACCTGTGTGCCTCACTTCTATCCAGATCTGCCCCCTAAATAATTTTCCTCGCGGATTTAGAACTGCCGGCTTCTGTCGGCGGTTTTCTTTTTGTATGAAAGAGTGTAGTATCGGAATGGGAGATATTTATGGAAGATTTTGAAGAAATGCAGCACAGAGAAGCTCAACGACAAGAGCTCCTTGAAGAATTCAAAAGATTGGTGTGGGAGCAAATATTCGACTGTGATATTGCTGGAGGGCGGCTCAACGAAACTGCTTTCTATTGGGGACTGATGGCGGGGGCTACCCAGTATCCTTACCCACATAGTACCATGGTCAAGTCGGCAAACAACATTTTCTACGAGAGCGCTCTCAATCTTTTTAGGGACAAGGTTGTTCCCAAGATTGAAGTGTTCACACCGGTTCGGGCTGAACGAGAATTTCTTGTAGTAAAGTTCTTGGAGTTTGTTCATGAATGGTATTACGCACCAGTTCACAGAGAAATTTTGCCTTGAGTGTGCCTCCGGCGCGAGATGAATTTCTAAATCAGATCGGCTTTGATGGTTTGAAAAGAAAGGGGAGTGACTTTACAAGCGGCGCATAGGCGCCGCTAATCTTTTACTTAAAATTATAAAACCATAAACTACTCCTTTCAATTACAAAGAAGTGAGTGCTGCTACGCACTCACTCTTTCTGAATAGGTAACCTTTATTTTAAATTAATGTTCGTCGGCGGAAGGGCCGTAGATGGCAGGAACTTTTTCACCCATTGCTCGCAAGTAGGTGGTGAGCTGACCTCGGTGATGAATAGCATCAAAAAGGAAGCCCCAGGCCATATTGCCTTTTTTGTCTTTCCACATTTCTCCCATAGCAGCATCTCCATTTTCCCATTCCTCGTCAGATACATTTTCAACAGCTTTTTTAAGACCATCTATACCTTCATCAAATTTTGAAAGCATGCTATCTTTGGTTTGACCTTGCATTTCGTGTGGATCAAAAGTTGGGTTGCCACTCTCTACTACTCCCGAAATCGCTTTCCATTGTAGGGCAAGCTGTGCTGCCAAATTGCCCGCCTCGCGTGAACGCTCATGCACCTTGTGAGAATGTTTTTCCTCAGGCAATGCTTCAATTGCTTTCCTAAATAGAGGAGCTTCGTCCTTTATAATTTTCAAAAAGAATTCTTTGTTTGTCATAAAATTAAATTAATTTTAATTTAGATATAATAGCAGACTTCATAAAATTACTTTAACAATATATAATTAGTGATCAATACCGTATTTTATTGGTGCAATATTATGAGTCTGTTATATAAGTTTTGATGTAATGATAAATAGCATATTCATTTTTGCTGTATCAATTTTCATGGTGGTGCGCGGAGCTACACTTTCTACGCGTTACTCTGCACTTCTTGCCGAAAGTTATAATATATCAAAGTATGTAGTTGGTTTTATTGTGGTTGCTGTAATATCGATATTACCTGAAACGTTTATTTCGGTAAGTTCTGCTTTTTCTGGTATGCCAGCGTTTGGGCTAGGTGTTTTATTTGGTTCAAATATTGCGGATCTTACTTTAATTTTTTCGATTATAATTTTAATCGCAAACAGGGGATTGAAAATTGAAAGTAGGATTCTCCAAAACAGAACAGTCTACCCATTTATTTTATTGGTACCACTGGTGTTAGGTCTTAATGGGCATTTTTCGAGACTGGAAGGTGTGGCGCTCATCATAACTGGTGCTGTATTTTATTATCTTGCTCTGAAAAATAATACCGGAGGGTCAGTAGGTGAGGTTAACCGCAAGAATAAATTGCGCTACGGTTTTATGTTACTTTTGAGTATGTCGATACTACTGCTCGGTGCTCATTTTACTGTGGTGTCTGCTACTTCTATTGCAAACTATATAGGTATTAGTCCGGTACTGATCGGTATGTTAATAGTTGGTCTTGGTACAACAATGCCAGAACTTTTGTTTTCCATAAAATCGGTAAGCAAAAATGATGATTCGCTAGCCGTAGGCGATATATTAGGTACGGTCCTTGCTGATGCTACCGTGGTGGTAGGTATTTTGGCTATAGTAAGCCCTTTTTATTTTCCAAGAAAAATAATTTATATAACAGGAGCCTTTATGGTTGTGGCGTCTTTTTTGCTATTTCATTTCATGCGTTCTGGTAGGTCTTTAAGTAAACGTGAAGCATGGATGCTTTTCGCTTTTTGGGTGTGTTTTGCACTTACTGAATTTATATCAAACGGATGAAAGCCTTGTGATATAATGTGCCCATGAAAACATTACTTTATGTGATTCTGACGTTGATTGTCGTTGCTACTGCAGTTTTTATATATAGCAGGTTGGGAAATACAAATGTTAATGAAGTCGAGAATGCAATAACTATCAAAACTTATAAAAATGATCAGTATGGGTATTCAGTTGAATATCCTGAAAATTTGGATGTGAAGGTGTATTTACCTGAAAATGTAGTTTTTGGTAGGGTGGAGGGTGATATCGTAGATGGGGTAGCAGAAGCAAGAGTGATAGATATAAAGGGAAGTGAAGGAGAAGATTTTGTAAAAGCCGCATCGAAAGAATTGCAAAATCTTTGTGCTGCTGATGGTCCAAATGAGTCATATTCATGTACTGGTGTCAAAGGTTTGCAACCATTTAAAACAAAATCAGGATTAAATGGCTTCGTGCTGTATTTGGATGGGGAGATTGTTAATTTGCAAAGTAAAGTTAAAACTTCTCGGGGTAAAGGGCCTTACTTTGTGTTTACCACAAAATCGTCTGCCACAGGCAGCAGAGTTGTAGTAGTACATCCACCGTTAAACAAGTTTGCAGATGAAACTAACGCTGAAGTTGTGCGTTCCATAGCCCAAAGCTTAACTTTATTTGAATCACAAGACCCAAATGTGCCTATTGCAAATTACATCAGTGAGCGCTTGAGTGATCTTTCTCCAAAAAAAGAAGTATTGGGTGGTAAGTTTTACATAACTAGCCTTGAAGCTCATGGTGGACTGGGTACAGTAAAATACGAGGATGGTCACAATGCTTATGTTGCCGACTTCAGTTATAACATTGATGAAATGGGAGTGGTGAGTGTAAGTAAGTTTAAAATAAGAGAGTAATGAAATA
>CAYVXT010000037.1:0-2300 GCA_964455485.1 uncultured Candidatus Saccharibacteria bacterium | reverse complement strand
TGTTGATGAAGAATCAATAGACTTCTCCGTTTTGACAACGGCTCTTAGCTATAATAATATATCAGACTTTCTAGAATTAGAGGAAACCAATGACCCAGAATTGACGGGGCTTGAGGAAAAAAAACTTGAAGAACTTACTATCTGGTTGTTTGAAAAAAATGAAGAAGGTAGAACGAGAATAGGGGAATCAAGAAATCTAAAAAAATTGAGTGCTGTGGTTGGTGAGCCTAAAGCACTCGATGCTTTTAGAAATGGTGTGTCTTTAGATAACGCGAATCTTTTAACAGAAGCACCAAACGAAATATACCGAACATCTGCCAATGAAGCCTATGAAAAACTCCAAACCGCAAATAACTATATTTCGCGAGTCTCCTCTTTGGTGCAAGCAGATCAGAATTTATTGCGCCAAATTCAAAATCTTGCACGTGATATGTCCTCGATTATTGAAGGAAGACTAAAAAATGGAGATGGGAATTAGGTAAATAATCATGGCTGATGAACCTCTTGATCTAAAAAAAATTGCGACACCCCCATCAACTTATGATGATTATAAGTGGGCTGATTACATAGAGATACTATGTTTGCTTAATGTTGATCAAGAGCAGTCTGTAGAGGATATAATTTCTCGCATCCAAAAAAGAAAAGATTTTGGAGAAACTGAAGATTTAAAATATGACCCTGACCTTGTATCAGAGGAAGGTCTGACTGTTCCTGAGATTAGCGATAGAAAAAAAGAACAAATAGAAGGATGGTTTAGGCATTTAGAATATAGATGCAATGCTTTTGAAGTTTTTTATCCTTTTACTTTAGAAAAAGGGGGGAGGGTTTTGCGTCGCCATAGGCGACTAACATTTAAGCATAAGTTGTACATTTTTTTTCTCCTCTCTTCAAATTTTTCCTATTTATCTTCTAAGAAAACTGAATTGCTACTTGCAAACTGTTTTGAAATTATAAGCCGAGAAGCCCTTAAAAGTTATATGCCCCCAAATGCAGAGGTTCATATCTTTGGAGCTAATCCTTTAAAAGAAGGGAAATACAAAAAAGGTAGTCTTGCTGAGAGAATTGAAAGGTTGGCAGAAGATACGAATGAGAAGGCAAATTCTGATTCCATCGTCAAGTTTTCATCTCGGGTTGGTTCTGGATCTGGAGATAGAGGGTTAGATATAGTTGGTTGGGTACCTATGGGAGATAGATCCAAGGGTATTCTAATAGTTTTTGGTCAATGTACTTGTACTGAAAAGTGGGTTCCTAAACAACATTCGTCGAGTTTTGAAGCTTGGAGAGGAATGATAAATTTCAAAGCGCCACCAACAAATATGGCGTTTATTCCTTTTTTCTTTAGAAATTCTGATGGTGATTGGCATGACGATACAGAAATTCATAGCAGTATTTTGATTGATCGCCTGCGTTTTATTTATCTTCTTCAAAAAAAAATTACTTCCATAAAAGAGCTACCGTCATTTGAAATAGTTGATGAAGCGATTAAGCAAAGTGAACCCATTTTCTAATTGAATATTTTCCCCGTAACTCCCCTATGAAAATTTATAGCTTGAATTTGTCAGAGAAAAACAACTATAATTCGGAGGTGGAGAATCGTGAGTAAGAGGCTTACTGGGGTATCTCTTTTCTCTGGCTGTGGAGGATTCGATTGGGGGGCTTACAAGGCCGGAGTGGATATTATTTGGGCTAACGATATTGATTCATATGCTGCTTCTGCATATCGTAAAATTATCCCAAATGATAATATTAACCCCGGATATAATACGGATTATGAGACATTTCCTGAAGATGATATTTTAATCGGTTGTTACCCTTGCACTGGATTTAGTGGAGCTGCTCGTAGGCGCTGGCATGAATCCGAAACAAGAGATTTGCGAAAAAATAATACCAATTTTCTTTATAGAGAATTTTTGAGAGCTCTGCCAATTGTCCAACCTAAATATTTATTTGTAGAAAACGTCAAAGGAATGAGGTCAGCAGAGAGAGGGTGGTTTCTTAATCAGCAAATTAAAGATTTTGAAAAATGTGGCTATAAAGTAACAGAACCTCACATTCTTAATGCCAGTGATTTTGGAGTTGCTCAATCAAGAGAACGATTATTTATCGTGGGCGTTAGAGAAGATGTGGATTTTAAATATGCATTTCCTGAACCAACCCACGGACCAAAAAGAAAAAATAAATATAGGGTTTTAAAGAATGCTATTGTAAATGTAAAACGAATCCCTCTGTGGCCAGAAGGAGAGTTTTTTGAGTATAAATTTCATGTACATAACCTAACAAGGAATCGAAAACGCACCAGG
>CAYVXT010000036.1:0-2177 GCA_964455485.1 uncultured Candidatus Saccharibacteria bacterium | reverse complement strand
ATATGCCAACCTGTTGTTTTTATGTCATGGATGACCAGGTTTCTCCGCCAAAATTCTTCGATAAGGAAAGGGACTACACACCAGAAAGATAAAATGGATAAAACATACTGCACTTTCGAGACAAAAGGACGGGACATTTCTCTGACATGCGGAAAATTTTTAAGAAGAAAACCACTAAAATGCCAAGGGAAAATCCTTTCGTCAATGCGTGTTCCTCCAGGAAAATATGCGGGCAACATCGCCAAGCGGCTCCAATAGTTCTTTTGCAAATAAAGATGAAGCCATAAATAAACAAAGAGTAAAACAAGGGGACTGTATTGGTAAAATTCAACAATTTTGACTTTGGATTGAAATATTGGCAGGGTTGAATCAATAGTGTCGGTCAGTAAACTTTCAGTCTTTGTGCCAATGATGGTTAGGAGAGCATATATACATCCCACAATGAGCGAAATAAACAATTTACGACCACTTTGGGTGACTTCTTCGATATTGCTCAAGCCTTCAAATTTATCGATTGAAGTTGGCAGGCGACAGCCAGTCAAAATGGCTCCGGAAAACTGACTTTCAGTGTGTCCATTTACTTCATTTTCAAATTTAACATCTCTAAGATCAGCCTCTTCAAAAGTGGCGCCCAAAATATCTGAACCAGAGAAGTCGGCTTTTCGTAACTTCGCCCGGGCAAAATCCGCACCCTTTAATTTCGCACCCCGAAAATTCACATTGTCATCAAATACAGATTTTTGGAATTGAGCCTCTTGAAGTTCCGCTTTCTCAAAATTCGTGCTGGTTCCCTTCACTTTTTGGAAATTGGCACCTTGCATCTTGGCATTATTGAAATGAGTTTTTGTCAGGGCTGCGCCTTGGAAATCAGCACCAGTTAAAATACCTTCAGAGAATTTCGTTTCGTTTAATTCCGCGCCTTTAAAATTCGCTTTGCAAAAACGCACGTTAGGTTCAAACTTAACTTTTCTGAGGCATGAATTCTCAAAATTTGCGTGGGACAAATCAACCATACCCTGGTTCTTATTAACGGTTTGATTTGCTTCCTCTTCAAGCATAATGTTTAAAACATCCAAAAACTTAATTTCATCTCGAAATTCAATATTCGATAGATTGGCTGGTTCGCCTTCTTTCCCTTTCGTGTCAATCCAATGCTGATGAGCCAGAAGCTTTTTCTGCAATTCTTCATCAGAAATTTTATCACGGGTTTTGTATTTTTCTTCTTCGCCCATTACCTTCTCAATGTTTCAGTGTTTCGATTAAGACCCTCACCTCGCACCCCAGCTCCTCGCCCAGTCGGCCACCGCCGCCCCGTGTACGGCCCCTCCAGCACGTCGATATGCGCTGTTATTAAATCAAGGCTGGCGCCGTTCAAGCAGGTCGTGATCACCGGCCTTTGACAGAAGCGTTTCATCTATTCCATCATATAATTTTAAAGTCATTGCTGCACCCCAATCTTCTTCATCGCAGTGGAGGTAATACAAAAGTAAAACCTTCTCTTGATTGGTAACCTGTGAAAAAAGCAAGTCCCTAAATAAAAATCGGGTCTTTTCCTCAGGCTGATCAGCTGTTAGCCGAACGATTGCCGCAAAATTCTGCAAATACACACCCCAAACACCAGGTAGACCTCGAAATAACTCTGAAGATACAGAAACAAGATCTCGACTGTTGGCAACACTTTTCACTTTTTTAATTAGTTCACGATAACACCATTCTAATGCTACACGCCCTTTGGTCGAATGTCCTCCATCAAGCTGTTGTATTATTTCATGATGCAATCTCACCATTTCAAAAAAGGTAGCCCTAAATGATTGACGCTCAAGATTGACGTTCTGCCTTTCCAGTTCTTTTTTCTGCCCCCGAAGCTCTTCTCTTGTAAGCTGCAATTCATCTCTCTGGAGACTCAGTTCCTTTTTCTGCAGCATTATTGCATAGATCACACCTGCAAATGCAAGCCCTGAAAACAAAGCGTTGGCCAAGCCAAACATATCCCCAAAAGTGCCCCTGTCAGCCCAATTGCCGAGACCCCAAAACAACGCAAATGCATTGAGCACCAAAACAGCCAGAATGCCCAAAACCCACCATTTCAAACTTGGTTCACCTTCACGGTTTGACTCCACTACTTTCGCCCTCCGATACAATTGACACCCTCACCTCGTGCCCCTGCTCCTCGCCCA
>CAYVXT010000035.1:0-2966 GCA_964455485.1 uncultured Candidatus Saccharibacteria bacterium | reverse complement strand
ATTCGTGATTTGGTGCATAAACAACTAAACGAAGTAGCAAAGGGTGTGGCGGAAACGAATGCTTCAACTCGCCAAGTTTTCACTATTGCTGAGCAATTACAAAATTTGGAAAAGGTTTTGAAGCACCAAAAGCAGAGAGGTAATTTGGGTGAGGCTTCCCTAGAGCTCATTCTTTCAAATATTTTACCTCCAAATTCCTTCAAAATGCAGTATGAATTTCCTGGGGGTGAGACGGTGGATGCGGCGATTTTTGTGAAGGAGGGAATACTTCCAATTGATGCTAAATTTTCTTTAGACAATTACAATCGCCTTGCAAATGAGAGCGACGAAAATAGAAAAGCTGAGCTTGAAAAGGAATTTAAAAATGACTTAAAAAAGAGAATTGATGAGACGGCAAAATATGTACGGCCGAAGGATGGTACGCTACCCTATGCCTTCATGTATATTCCTGCAGAGGGTATTTATTATGACCTTATAATCAATGAGGTCGGTTCGGTTAAAGTAAATACTCGAAACCTTATAGACTACGCCTACAATGAAAAGAAGGTTATCATAGTTTCCCCTACTACTTTTGCTGCATATTTACAGTCAGTTTTGTATGGGCTTAAAAACTCTAAAATTGAAGAGAACGCAAAGGAGATTATTAAAAATGTAGAAAATCTTTCAAGACACATCAAATCCTATGAGGATTTTTATAAAAAATTAGGTAATTCCCTTGGTACTACTGTAAACCACTACACAGCTGGCGCTAAGGAACTCGGTAAAATCGAAAAGGACGTTTTGCGCATAACAGGGGAGAGTATGAACCTAGAGTTACCCTCTATAGATCGCCCAAATAACGAGGAGTAAAGCCCTACTTGCCGGAAATTAAGAAATGGTGTAGACTGTTTTCTGTTATGGCAGCAACCAAAAAAACAACCAAAAAGGCAATAAAAACTGAGGATGTCAAGGACAGCGGCTTTGCAATAATTGAAACGGGTGGCAAACAGTACCGAGTATCTTCAGGAGACACTATTAAAGTTGAGAAAATAAAGGGTGAATACAAAGAGGGTGATAGTTTAGTTTTTGATAAGGTCCTTTTAGTTGATAATGGTTCTGACTCTACTGACATCGGCACACCATACATAAGTGGAGCAAAAGTTTCTGCTACTCTAGTTGAAATCGGTAGAGCCCCGAAAGTGACAGTTATAAAATACAAACAAAAATCTCGATACTTTAAGAAAAACGGCCACCGCCAACCATTCTTCAAAATCCAAATCAACAAAATCTCCTAATCAAAAAGCCGCTCTAGCGGCTTTTTGATAGCTAGTACAAAAAGAAGTCGCGGAAGTGTGAGAGGATAAGTAGTATTATTACAGCGTACCAAATCATAAGTATTGTTATGTGGTTGCGCGAAATAAATCCAAATATTAAATCGATATATTTTTGATGTCGTGGTTTGAGGAAAAGGAAAGATTGCCTTCTAGTTTTATCAATTGAAAAATGATCTTCTCTAAAATTCCAAATGGTGGTGTAAAGAAATATTGGCCAAGTGACAGCCCAAACTACTATGCAATACATACAAAGTGAACCAATATTGTAAACGCTTTGGTAGAAGAACCACATTACGAATATAAATGACGCAAGAGTGCCTAGGTTTACTAAAAGCCAAAGGGGCTTTTTAGCTCTGCCACCGGAGAAAAGCATTACTCCGATTGCAAACAACATTGAAAACGAAATTATACCGAGAAGGGGATTTGGAAATCCAAATACTCTACCCTGCCATGCATTTATGGAGTTTGTACAGCTTACAAATGGGTTTAGGTTGCATGGTAAAACAGCCCCAGGATCTTGGATTAGTTTAATGGTGTTAAGCATAAGATAAAAGGAAGCTAAAAGCCCGATTATGCTTCCAATCATCAAAATCCAATGATAACTTTTCATATAAATCCAAATTACAAAATCCAAATTTCAAGTCAAATAGAGGATTTTAATTTATTAATAATCGAAGAAAATATTAATGACAATTCGTGCGCTTCCTGTATAAGTGGCTTAATAATAACAGATTTTGTTGGATTAGACACCTCTAGCATTTTCAACCAATGGATAGTTTCTTTAGACTCTTTTTTGCATATACATAATTTATGTTGAAAATCTTTTTTCGATTCGGCACCGTCTGCTTCCATGTAGTTTGCTCCTATACTGGTTGAAGACCTTACTATCTGACTTATAAGGGGTTTATTAATAGCATCGTTATTTATAGATTTTGCAAATAAAATCACATTAGAACCAAATTGAGATGTCCTGTCTATCAGATCATACTTTTTAGAGTTCTCTTTTGACATTTGGATTTTGAATTTACAGACACTCAACTTCTGTTTTTTAGTGCATTTTTTAGTGTGTCTGTGTCTGTGTACTCTAGTTCGGCGCCCATGGACAGCCCCTTTCCTAAGTGTGAAATCTTTATTTTGCTTGATGTTTTTGGTTCAAGCATTCTTTCCACATACATTGCGGTATTTTCGCCCTCTGGGTTCCAGTTAAATCCTAATATAATTTCTTTTAGTCCAGCACTAATTTTTGATTCAATTTTATTTAATAGATCATTTATCCTAATTTTCTTTTCTGGCTCCTTCTCAAGTATTGGTACTGATCCACCTAAGACAAAATAATTTCCTTTGAAAACTCCGCTTCTTTCAATCGATTCGAGGTCAATGTCTCTTTGAACAATCATTAATATTTCCTTATCACGCATAGAGTCAGCGCAGATTTTGCATAAGGTTGCATTTTCGTGCTTCTTTTCAAAAAATCTCTTGCATTCATTGCACATGATCACATCGTTTTTCAAATCCATAATATTTTTTGATAGATCCTGAAGTGTTGTTCCATTTCTGGTAAGTAAGTAGTACACAAAACGCCGTGCTTGACGTGGTCCAATGCCCGGAAATTGTGAAAATATTTGTACTAATTTTTCAATACTATTCATATAT
>CAYVXT010000034.1:0-54159 GCA_964455485.1 uncultured Candidatus Saccharibacteria bacterium | reverse complement strand
CACCCTTCTCCTTATAAACCATTGAGTGCCCGGCTCTACAGCTGATGCAATTATGATTGCAAGTAAAACCACAAGCATTATGTCCCGCAAGAAATAAAGTGCTGCAAATATAAGTACTATTATAAGTGTTTTAAAAATCGTACCCGCACTTATATGAATTATGTTTTCTTTGGAGGGATTAGACATGCTTCAATTATAAAGCATACTTAATAAAGTATAAAGTTAAGATGAGGTATAAATTTTGTTTTTTAAGTAACTTACAAGATCTGCTTCCTTTACTCTCTCTTGAGCTCCAGTATCTCTATCTCTTACGGTCACACCCTCCCCTTTTTCAATAGTTTCAAAATCCACAGTCACACAAAATGGTGTGCCGATTTCATCCTGTCTTCTATACCTCTTGCCAATATTTCCATTATCGTCAAATTCAACTGAACCAAATTCTTTTTTTAATATTTTGAAAATATCTCTAGCTTTATTTACTAAATCTGGTTTGTTTTTGAGTAATGGAAACACCGCCACTTTCACCGGAGCAACACTTGGCTTAAATTTCAAAAATGTTCTTACTTCCCCATTCATTTCATCTTCTGTATAAGCAGTGAGTAGCACCGCAAACATGGTTCTTCCATGACCAAAGGTGGGTTCGATAACATGGGGAGTAAACCTTTCCTTATTTTCCTCATTATAATAAGTCATGTCTACACCAGAGTGCGCAGAGTGTTTTTTTAAATCATAGTCAGTTCTATAAGCAAGACCGTATAATTCTTTTCTACCAAATGGATAATCAAATTCGAAATCTATGGTTCGCTTTGAATAATGTGCCCTATCTTCAGCTGACACCTCCAGCTCATGGACAGAATCTTTATCAATACCAACCCTATCTATCCATTTCCACATTTCTTGCCTCCACATTTCAAAATATTTTTCCCATGTATCCTCTTTAACAAAGTACTCAAATTCCATCAAATCAAATTCTCGAACTCTAAAAAGGAAGTCTCGCGGTGCAATTTCATTCCTGTAAGCCCTTCCAATTTGTGCCAAACCAAATGGCAAACCAGGTCGCATTGTATCCAATATGTTTTTGAAATTTACAAACATACCTTGCGCTATCTCACCTCTTAGATATGCAGTATTTGATTTTCCCTCAACACTCCCCAAAGACACTGGCAACATAAGATTGAAAACTTTTTCTTCACCTAATTCTCCACCACAATCAGGGCATTTATGTTTTTCTAAGTTTTCTTTATTTAAATGATCGGCTCTAAACCTGTGTCCACACTTTTTACATTCAATCATTGGATCAGTAAAACCATCGAGGTGCCCCGAAGCACGCCAAACTGCTTCTGGCATCATTGTAGGGGTGGTTATAGCAAAATTATCCTCTCTTTCTTCAACAAAATGTTTCCACCACACCTCTTTTATATTATGGGCAAGTAGCGATCCATAGTGGCCGTAGTCCCAAGTACCAGAAAGTCCCCCATAAATTTCAGATCCTTGAAATACAAAACCTCTCCTTTTGCAAAGGGATACTATTTTTTCCATTTTATTTTCCATTTCTGCCATATAAAAGAGATTACCACGCTTTATAACTTTGGGCTATTGACTAACCTTGTCATCCCCTGACCTGAAATTTGGATCTGTAGAGAAATTTATACTGTGTAACGAGGCTGATGAATTTATTTTTTGACCAGAGAGTTTGTCGATTCCTGTTAAATTTGGATTCCCCAATATCATCGGCGACTGGTTGATTTGGCTTGTGCTTGGCAAAAATTCGAGTTGGAAATAAACTTCCTTTGCTGGAGTATTAATACCTGTAAATGGCAATATTACGCCCGCATCCCAAACTACTTCCTTTGTATTTTCATTATATGACACTTGTTCAGATGCTGGGTATTTTATGCCTGTAAATCTAACATATGGTGGCAAGGTTGCTCTCACTTCTGCGTTGCTTACCTGGTTAAAACTATTGTCAATTCTCCAATGTATAGTATAGGTTGTTGCTTGATTTACCCTAGGTGGTACAGGCCCAGAATTTTCAATATTACCAATCGACCTTACGGTCCTAGATGCGAGTACCAAATCGGTTGCTAGTGTAACCTTCCTTTTTTCAATAATTGTAATCTGTTCAACCTTTCCTGAATCTAGTACACGCTCTCCTTTTATAGTTGCTTCCATTTCAACTTCAGGCTTGCTTCCTTCCGGGATTTTAAAATATGTGAGTGGAGTAAGTTGAAATCCTAAGTTAACAGATTCGCCAGGAGCCATATCTGCTAGCTTTTGAACTGATCTTTTATCCCAAAAAAGGCTATCATTGAATGACTGGAAAAAACCTCCATTATTTGCAGCCACACTCAACCTATCAAATGCTCCACCCTTAATAGCCACTTCCACTGTAGTGTTAAATATCCTGGAAGGTAAATTATTTTTTATTGATATTTCAGAACCAACCTGGCTTCCTCCTCTTGCAATATAATCATTACTACCTCCACCCACTTTAAAATCCACGCCTAAAAATGGTTTTTTTACCACTACTGACTCAGACAACTCAGCAAACAACACACCAATATCTCTTTCATCGTCTGAATTTGGAGTACCCGCAGTCAATCTAAATGTGCGTTCTTCATTATCTTGCCCTGAAATTGAACCTAAAATCGAAATTCTCTTTTTGTCGCCAGGCATAAGATTGGATAACCTCCATATATTATTGCCATAGGTCGGAGTTGGGTTAGCATTTCCAAAAACAAAACCAAAAGGATATTCAATGGAAACTAAAAAGTCGTCAATTTTATCTTTAGAATTAGAAGCCACCTCCACAACAAAAGACATGTCTTGATTTGAATTTACCTCCTTTGGGTATATTGGGGTAATAATTACCGGAGAAGAACTTATGGTAACGTCATAATTTTTGTCTTTGTAGAATAGTGCACTTGAATTTTCTACCCTATACTCAAGCGACATTTTTATCTGTTTTACACTTTCTTTTTCCCCAAAGAAAACCAGGCTTACACTGCGATTTTTACTTTCACCAGATTTTATCGTATCAAGATCAAATTTTTCACGATCAATTTCTTGCGATAGGTTTGAGGGTGATCTAGTGCCTGATGGGTATTCTAATAACAAAGTTACTGAGTTTAAATCGACGTTGTTACTGTTCACCACATTTAGATCCAATGAAATTTGCTGACCTGCTGCAACAGAAAGAGGTCCAGAAACACGTATATCAACATTGCGCGAAGAAACCATGTTCATACCACCCAAAAATACAAATATAGCAGCCATTAAGGCCACAACAAAAAATACCAATGACGCATAAAATATTTTTTTGACCGCGTTATGCTTACCTTCTGCTGTCTTTGAAAATTTAGACACTATATTATCAAAATTGTTTTGCTTTAAATCCTTCCAGCCCTCGTCTACACCAGTATCGGGGCGATCCCCTAAAGACGATCTTTCAGCGTCAGTAGCATCTGGCAAGTTTCTGGAATAAAGTTTTTTTTCCAGCTTATTTAGCCTCTCTCTGGGCTCATCACCATAACTCATATTTTTATTATAACATTTTTAAATATGGGTAGCCCTTAACGATTCATTTATAAGAGCTATGATTTTAGTCCGCCGGGGCGCAACAAGTTCAATATCTGCAGCAGAAATTTCACTTCTTGAAATTGGTAGACTAAGCTCTGGATCATGTCGCATATATCCAAGGGTATGAAGGATTCGCAATAAGACTAAACATTCTGCAAGCATCACATCCCCTTCTTTTGAATGAACGATAAACTCTAAAAAATTTTTTATTATTTCAAAAAGCGGCGATGCACTATCTTCCTCAGGTGATAATTTTTTAAGTAAGTTCAACACACTCACCATTACTGCAGTTTTTTGATTTGAGCTCTTTAATAATTCAAAATAATTTTTCTCAGGTATTACTGACACGGCCTTCCACCCAGACTTGCCTTTAATAAGTGAAAATTGGCCATAAGTATAGTCTTGAGTACCATGCCTTAGCTTTGAGCTAATATTTTTAGCTGCCTGGACTCTTGCATACACCAAACCAAATTGATCAGTAAACAAAATAACCCTTGAGCTATCGATGCTCTCACTCATATTCCCGATTACAACAGCTTTTGTATGATGTTTATGATACAAGTTTAAAATTTTTAATTATAAATTTAAAATTTTAAATCAATTTTGAATTTCCAACCCGAATTACCGCCATTCATGTTTTCAATTTTCAATTCATTACCAGAATTAGACTCGAACTGTATTTCTTGGAGATTTGTTGGCTTTGATATTTCACTTTTAGCAGACATTAAAAATTCTTCACCCTCCTTATCGGTTTCAACTAGCAAGTTAACTTTGTCATTTGGAGACAAACCTCTTTCCTTTCTCAAATCCTGCACTGCGCGTATAAACTCCCTTACATTCCCCTCTTTTATTAATTCCTCTGTGAGGTTTGTATCGAGTTCAACATCAGATTCCAAACTATTATCAAATTCCACTTCTTTTACATTTACTTCATCTTTTACAAGCTTGATGTATTCTTCTTCACCCTTAAGCTTATCACTTTTAACTTTCAGCTTGCCTAAAGGCTGTCTTACTTTTATACCTGCCGCCATTCTTTTTTCCAGAGCGTACGAAACTGTATTTCTTACTTCTTTCATATTATCCAAAACCTCTTCGTCGACTTTGTCTTGATTAGAATCAAATGGCCAACTACAAAGATGCACACTCTCGGGACCGCTTTCAGTTTTAACTTTTTGATATATAAACTCAGCAAAAAATGGAGTGAAAGGTGCTAAATATTTTGAAAATTCAAGAAGCACATATTTAGTTGTTGCAAGCGAATTGCTCTTATCTTTCAAATCATCAGACTTAAACCTATCTCTCGACCTTCTGATGTACCAAGTAGAAAAATCAGATACAAAATCGCGTATTGGTCGACCTGCGCTAAAAATATCATACTCATCAAGATTTTTCGTACCGTTTTTAACGAGTTCTATGAGTCTAGTGATTATCCATCTATCTAAAACATCTTCACTTTGAGATGACGGACTTACTTTTTCAGAATCATACATTTCTACAAACGAAATGATGTTTTCTAGAGGGTTCCAAGTTTTCTTTACCAATTCATCAACTGTTTTTTCATCAAAGTTTTTAGAATCCCCAGGTTGATTCACGGTGTACATCCAAAGTCTGAGCGAATCCACCCCATACTTATTTATCATTACCCAAGGGTCCACAATATTTCCAACAGACTTTGACATCTTTTTACCTTGAGAATCCAAAATGTGGCCGAGGCAAATTACATTATTGTACGCTCTACCTTTACCCATGAGTATCCCGATAGCATGGAGTGTATAAAACCATCCACGTGTTTGATCTATAGCTTCAGCAAAAAAGTCAGCTGGATACTGCATTTTATCCAAATTCTTTAAACCTTCTTGGGCAAATGGCATTGAACCGGAGTCAAACCAAACATCCATTACCTCTTTCACTCTTTTTAATTCCTGTCCTTTTTCGTCTACCAAAACCACCTCGTCAATGTAAGGTTTATGTAGATCTAACTCATAATTTTCGTTGTGAGGTAATGGCACAAAATCTAAATTTAGAAATTCTGCGAAACCTGATCTAAATTCGCCACCATCTTTTATTTTGATTGCTTCACTCACAGATACCCCTTTGGCAACAGTATGAAGAGCCGTTATAGGACCTTCATGACTGACTATGAGGATTTTTTTATCAGAATATTTGTTTTCTAAATCATATAAAAATTTTCCCATCCTTTTGTTTAAATCCAAAAGAGTTTCTCCTCCATCTGGTGAGATCTCAAATCTCTCTTTAGTGTTTTTGAAAAGCTTCCAATATTCCTCCCATGGTTTACCTTCCAAATTTTCTCCCTTTTTAAACTCACCTATACGTTCATCCACTACCAAATTTTTTTCATCAAGACCTAGAGCAACGCGAGCAATTTCAGCTGTCTCTTTACACCTTATAAAAGGAGAAGAGATTATAAAGTCAATATCCTTAGGTAAATCTTGAGCTGCAATTTTTGCTTGAGACCTACCCTCTTCAGTAAGATGGTAAATGTTGCTAGGATTTGAATTTATTAAATCATTCAAATTACTTTCAGCCTGTCCATGACGAAGAGTAAAATATTTGTTGCCAGATTTTTTAACTTTTTGCTTTAATTCATCAACACTACCGACCACCGTGATGCCGCCCGCTTCGTTCTGCCAAATTGGAAGTGGCGTACCCCAATACCTTTCGCGTGAAATTGCCCAATCTTTTATATCTCTAAGCCACTCTCCAAACCTACCTTCTTTTATATGATCGGGTACCCATTTTATGTTTTCGTTTTCAGCTACCAACTTATCTCTTAATTCAGACATTCTTATATACCAAGAGTCTCTTGCAAAATATATAAGTGGAGTTTTACACCTCCAACAATGCGGGTACGAGTGTTCATACTTTTCTTTTTTAAACAAAAGATTTCTATGCGCCAAGTCTTTTATTATATCTACTGCCACATCCTCATCTTTTACAAACCGTCCTGCAAACTCTTTTACTTCATTTTTAAAAGTCCCGTCTTCATTTACTAAGTGATATTTAGGTAAACCAATTTCAGTACCTAAAACAAAGTCATCCTGCCCATACATAACGGCGGTATGCACCACACCTGTACCATCTTCAGTTGTTACAAAATCTGCCGAGTACACTTTGTATGCCTTTTCAAGTTTTGTTTTTTCCAAATCCGGAAGATTGTCTTTAAGGTATGGGTAAAGAGGCTCGTATTCTAGCCCTACCAAATCTTTTCCTAAAATATCGTCATGTACTACTTCAATTTTTTGGTCTTTTAACACTTCGGCAACTCTTTCAGTGGCAAGGATCAATAATTCTGAAACACCTTCAACTCTTAACGCAGAATATTTAATTTTTTCACCCACAGCCAAAGCAACATTGCCCGGTAGTGTCCACGGAGTAGTAGTCCATGCCAATATATAAGCATGATCTTTAGTTTCGTATTCACCAAATTTTTGACCTGGTTTCAAACGAAATTTAACTGTAACGGACAAATCTTTAACATCCTCATATCCTTGAGCAAGTTCGTGCGAAGAAAGCGCTGTGCCGCATCGCGGACACCAAGGTACTACCTTGTAGTCTTTATAAAGTAAACCTTGATCATTCACTTTTTTGACCACATGCCATACTGTTTCCATGTATTCTGGATTGAAGGTGTAATACGCGCTCTCTTTGAGAACCCAATAACCAATACGGTCAGTAAATTTTTCCCAATCTCCTATGTATTCGAAAACGCTTTCTTTGCATTTTTTGTTAAATTGCTCTACTCCATACTTTTCTATATCTTTTTTTGATTTTAATCCGAGTTTCTTTTCGATCTGAAGCTCAACAGGAAGACCGTGCGTATCCCAACCTGCACGTCTAGGCACACTAAACCCACGCATGGTTTTGTAGCGTGGAATTATGTCTTTAAACACTCTTGCCTCAAGGTGATGTAACGCGGGTTTAGCATTTGCTGTAGGAGGACCTTCATAAAACACAAATTCACCCTTTGATCCGTGAGCTCGCGTATTTTCAAGGCTTTTTTCAAAAATTTTGTTATCCTGCCAGAATTTTAGTATTTCTTCTTCTCTCTGTGCGGCTTTAGATTTGGTATTTTCCTCTTTCATACACAAAATATATCATTTTTGGGCCATTTTTCAATTCATTGACTTTATTAATAAATGATTTATGTTTTATTGGGGGTACCAAATGAAAGAATTTTTATCCCGGGAAGAGATGGAGCAGCGTAGAATTGCCGCTTTTAAACTCTTTGATGCTGGATACGGCCAAGCGGCGATTGCGAGAGAATATGGAGTCAGTCGTGCCACCGCATCTAGATGGTATGCGCAATTCTTAGCCAATGGCCACATAGGAGCAAAAGCACGGAAATCAACTGGCCGACCAGCAAAATTGAGAGCGGATCAAATCACTCAGATCCCTCTCATTTATGCCGATAGCCCGGAAAATTTTGGGTTCAAAGGGAGGTGGTCTGGCAGAAAAATTTCCAGCGCAATTCACAGTTTGTTTGGGGTCAAATACAACCCTGACCAAGCAAACCGTATTCTTGTTAGGCTCGAGTTACGAACCAAAAGAAAGAGAAAATGACCAGGAACGAGCGCGGAGGCAACTTCGCGCTCTTTACTTTAACTGTAATTTAACTTTTTCAAACTCTTCAGGTAAAGGAGCATCTATTTTTATAAAAGTATTGTTGGGGAGTTTTAAACTTATTGAATAGGCATGAAGTGCAAGCCTTGAAAATCCAATTTTTTGCCCAATTTCAAACGTGTCTTTCGTACCATAAACTTTGTCACAAATTACGGGGTGAGAAATTGATTTCAAGTGCACTCTGATTTGGTGAGTACGACCAGTCTTTGGCATCACTTCAAGATATGCAAATTGGTATTTATTATCCATGTCTTGTTGTCCAACCACTCTGTACTCAGTCAGCGCCTCCCTCATCTCACCTTTTGCCCCAAACTCAGCTGACCATTTTGTACCAGTAGTGCTCCTGCCAATTGGTTTATCAATAACCCCTTGGAGTTTGTCTTCTGAAAACTTTCCATGAACTACTGCGTGATATATTTTTTGAACTTCTCTATTTTGAAATTGCCCCTTTAAAAATGCATGGGCTTCCTTTGTTTTAGCAACTATTATCACCCCACTAGTGTCCCTATCGAGTCGGTGTACAATACCGGGACGAGTCACCACTTCCCCGTTTATAAGAGTTTGGGGCTCTCCCACATCTTTTAGTGTTGGATAATTTTCTCGAACCCAATCTGACAAAGTTTTTTCTTTTGATTTACCGTCAGAATGTACCAAAATACCGCTCGGCTTATTCAAAGCAAGCACGTATTCATCTTCATAGAGAATTTTTATATCCATCCTAGTGCGCGCTAAGAGACTTGAACTCCTGACCTTCCCGGTGTAAACGGGTTGCTCTACCAACTGAGCTAAGCGCGCGATTTTTGCACAACAAAAATCGTGTCGAAAATGCATTTTAGCGAAGCTATTATGTATTTTCGACCAAAATTTCTGATGCCTCAAAATATAGCACAAATATAAAAAATCTGCTAATCTATCATCACCATTGCCTCCGTAGCTCAATGGATAGAGCAGCGCTCTTCTAAGGCGTTGATGTGGGTTCGATTCCTGCCGGAGGCGCAGAAAATACTATCGGGAAGCTGGGTCTTGAGGAGCTTCAAAAGCTTGCGTACGAGATGTCTCTCTTCTCTCTATAGAAGATTTGAGTTTATCTATATTCAATAAGCCGTTTATGTCTTCCGGAGCAGAGGTGGTTTTATAGGTCTCAAGATACATCATCCTAAATAGATTTAAGGCAACAAGGGCTGTAACAATAAAAATAATCGACGACAGAGCAAGTAGAATAAACCACTTTTGGTTTACATCAAAAATTACCGGTTTGATGGAAGAAAGTTTTGGAACTTTATTTTTACCAAATTTAAAATTTAGGAATTTCATTTTTCTTTATAAGCTACTATTTCTAGCCTACCTGACCATTCACCTTTTGATTTATATTCTAAACTAATTTTTTGTATCAAAACTCCAAAAGGCATTTTCTCAACAGAATCCACAAACCTTACCAGGTCCAACCACTCACCCTCTATAATAATTTGCACAATAAGATCTTCTTTCACTGATTCTGTTTTATCTGGAACGGAATTAATAGATTCTATGGAGAATTTAATTTTAGAATCTTTGGCTGTATTTTCAATTTGCTCTATGAACCCGACTTGATTCTCTTTATCAACAAAAAACTCCTTTAATATTTTAATTTGCTCCTCATTCGCTGCAGCTACTGCGTTGATTTCTTTTGCTCTACCATATCTAGCCGCATCAGATTCGGTATTATTGTAAGTTTTTTCAATTTTTCTGATTTCCCAATTAACCAGAAACAGGCCGGCAACATAAATCATTGTGCTTGTCACAAAAACTAGCATTGCGATTGTTAAGTATTTTTTGCTTGGAATCCAGTTATTCATTCTATTTTGCTATAAACAAATTTATCGTAAAAGGTAGGTCCTTCCCTTTAGCCAGATTTGAAATTGGCACGTCGACAAGTGAAAATATTTCAGCATCTTTTAATTTATTTGAAAATACAACCAGGGCCTCCCTATCAGAAGCTGTCCCGGCAACAGTAAGCAATGTACCCCTCTTTTCTTTATACAGCTGCTCTCTTGAAAACGATATGCTTTCAAGCGAAATGCCTTGCGGCATATTCGATATAGTCTTCGTTATGTACGATGAGGTGTATCCTTGAGAAAGATTATTTTGATACAACTTCAATCTTGCTTCTATTTGCCGGGGTAAATCAAGTAAATCTTTTACTGATTTTTCATCTGCAGATTCTGTATTATGAATCAACAAATTTTCAGCTTGCCCCATCGTCATAACATATGGTGGTATTAGCATTACTGTAGCCGAAACAAACATTGCAGACATTAAACAAAGAGCGACAATATAAAACCTTCTCTTTAGTCCGATTTTCAATAATTCCTTCTGTGATTCTGTAATAAGATTCATAATATTAATATATGATGTCAGAAATAATTGTACCGATAGGACCTGCGAGATTTAGCGAGTTTTCATAACTAATGTTAGGTGTTGTCTCTTCGATTTTGAGAAGGTTTGTCCACACATTTGCCAACTTAGCAGAAGGAACTTTAGACCCCATAGCCATTATGGCTTCTATCGCCTGCTCTGATGCTTGAAATTCACCACATACAAATATTGTAGTTATTGGATCCTTTTCTCCTCCCCCATATTTAATCGAGTATTCCAAAAATTTATCAAATTCATCCAAAAACTGTTTTTTAAAATCCCCATTAACAGCACCGCGAATGGTGGCAAATTGCACTATGTTATTTTTTACTAAATATATGCCTATCCTATCTTCTCTTGAGTGCACTATACAAAATGTCCCTTGCGAGCCGTGTTTTATAACTGAGTTTGCGATTGCCTGAGATTCACTGATCGCTCCTACAGCTTCTAAACCACTATCAGAAATTACTTTTATATATTTTTCGATCTCCTTTTTCATGGTTGCAGTAACAACAACAGAAGCTCCGTATCCACCTTGCATTCCAACTATGCTAGAGGGCTCGAAATCGAAAGTAGTGTCCGCCAATGTAAGTGGTACATTCTCTTCAATTCCAAATGCTATTGCTTCGGATACTTGTACACCTTCTGCTATTGGTATGGTAGTTGTAAAGATGTAAGCCAATTCATCAGGAATTGCAAAAAAAACAAATGGATTGCTAAACTCTTTTTTTACTTGCAGCAACTTTTCCTTCAATGTTTCTGGATTCGAAATTTTCCCCCCAGTTATAGTACCTGGATCCAAAGGTATAACTAAACTTTTAAAATTAGCTCTCACGGTTGACCTTTCTTTTGAAACAACCTTTATATACGAATCAGAAAAAGCCATTCCGATATGATGAGGTTTTAAAAATTGAGGAGGTGGAAAATACTTAGATAGAAACCCGATTTTCATAGAAAAATTATATCACACAAAACCGCCATAACGGCGGTTTTGTGTTACTTCATGTGGACAGTTTATTACAAGTTTTTTTCTTGTATCCCTTTTGGAAGAAGTATGAACAAGCCTATTGCCAAAACAATACAATATGCTACGTCAGTAAACATTTTATACATAAACCCGTGCAGCATCATTGATTGAGGGGTCATCACAATACCATGTACCAAATTTGCCCAAGCGGTAAATCGCAAAAATGATAGGTTTGCCATAGGATTTTTTGCTGCAATCAACAAAAATATTCCCCAGGTTAAATAAACAGACTCTATCATTAGTTCAACATGCTTTGAAAGCACATCCCATCTTAAAAATCTCATTGAACCACCTTCTTGCATTGCAGGTAAATCAAATAATGTAGCCACAAAAAGAAATCCGAATAACAAAATTGATATTACACCAAAAACTTTTAGGAAAACTTTTAATTTACCTATATTTTGTTCCATATTACTTATTATTAATTATTAAATCGCCTTCATTCTATTACCCTTTGGGTTATGCTCAACTTCAGCTAAACCCAATTCCTCTAACAAAGGTGGCATGTACATACCAAATCTTCCTCTAAGTCCTTTTTTGAGGCCATACCATCCACCAACCGGATTGCTTTTTGATCTTCCCCAAGCTTCCACTGTTCCAGCTTTAGCTGGCTTTTGTTCATCTGCACTTCCAAGCTCCATCCAATCGCCATGCTTTTTTAACATCTTATGCAAATCTTCTATAGCCCTTGAATCATACAGGAGTGTGGTCTTGCCAACTTCGCATACTATCACTTCCTTACCATCCCTCTCCTCTTTATACATTATGTATTCTGATGTGTGAGGAGGAGTTTTAAGTTTCCATGGACTTTCTTTGGTACCTTTTTGTTTGGCCATAAATATTAGTTAGTTATAACTTAACTGTTTTCAGCAACCACCTTAAGATCTTCTGCAAATTTCTGGAAATATGGTTTAAAATCTGGGAGAGATTTTGCAATGAGTGGCAACATTAATCCGCTGAAAACTTCGGTCATTTTAAAATCAGTACTACCGTCACTCTTTTTATCTAAACTAAATGTTCTTACCCCTTTAAACATAAAGTTTCCATCACTCCAAACCATTTTTGTTGGAGAATCAAACTCAACAACATTGAGCTTAAAAACTCTTTTTGGGTCACTTGTTGATGTGAGTTTTATTTTCTCTCCTTTTTTTATATTCCCTTCCAAACTTATAACTGTTGAATTCCAACTTGTGTACCTTGGTCCATTAGTCAATATTTCCCATATTTTTTCTGGCGAAGTATTGATGTTTATGGAAACAGTTGTTTCCATCATCCTACCTTTCTTATAACTATTTGCTATTGCACTCATGTATATTTACTAAATAATAATTCCGTTTTGTAATTGCAGAATTATATCATACTTCATTTTTATTACCCTAATTATGCTCCTGTAGAGTCCTTTGATATACCAATTAGAGTCAAAATAAGCCCTGCCCCAACAATGCAAAACAAGGTGATAAACATTGGGTTTGAAGTCATAAAATAAAAAGATCCGAGAGATAAAAGCCCTATGAGTCTGGCTATCAAACTTGTTTTATAAAGCTCAAAAACACTTTTCCTTACAATTTGTATTACCACAATACCTAAAAGAAGCGAAAACATTCCCGCGAGACGCAAAGGTATTTCCTCGTATGTTGTATTGCTTAAAAGTACGTCACTAAATTGTGTTGGTATAAAAAGAAAACCCAAACCTCCTACAGTTAGGTAGGTGGCAAGGTATATCAGACTAAACCTTGTGAAATTCATAATTTTTAAAACTCACCTATTAATTCCGGTGTAGTGGCGAGTGGCGGTTCAATGCACCTGTCTTTCAAATCTTTTTGGAACTCTGCAAACGCTTTGACTTTGGTGATAGGGTTTTCCTCTCCATATATTTCAGCGATATGCACAAACTCTCCGCTCTCTTTCAAAAAATAGCTTTTATATTTAAAATCTGCAGGGTTAAGTTCTTTAAGCTCCTCAAAAACTTTTTTAATAAGATTTATATTTTCTTCAACTCTATCTTCCTTTACTTTGTACCTGATTATTATTGTTTTCATTGGTACATTATACCAAATTAAAGGCACATCAACGAAGCTTATCCAAAAATGATTGTAAGATAATAGCAGCAGCCCTAGCATCGAGCATATCGTCTTTTCCTTTCATTTTTTCCATCTTTGCCCCGCTTCTTCGATCGTCTATAAAAAACTTTTCTGCTTGGTGTGATGTTAAAAATTCGGGTTCAAAATGCACCACAACGCCATCTTTTTCTAAATCATTTTTAAATTGATTTGCCACTTTCATCAATTTATTTTCTTTACCTTCAAAATCTTTAGACTCCCCGATCACCACTTCGCCAATATTTTGATTTGCAATAATATTTTTTATTTCTTCAATTGTATTTACACCACTTCCAATCACTTTATATGGAAAAGCCAATTTGTTTTCATCATCTGAAATGGCTAATCCAATTTTTTTGGTGCCAAAATCAATTCCTAGATATCTCATACCTAGAGCATAGCAAAATCGCAGTAATTTGCTATAATTTTTTGTATGACAGTTGAACAATTTATTTCCCAAAATATCTGGCTTGTAGGTCTTTCTGTGATCACACTACCTATTAAAGGTTTTGCTATTTGGTATTCAGCTCGTCTCTCCCACAAATTGTGGTTTATTATACTTTTTATTTCCAATACTTTGGGTATATTAGACCTGATATACATTTTGTTTGTTGCAAGAAAATATAAAATTGAAACAAAAGAAGAAACTTCTTCTCCTTCTCAATAAACTCAAAGCATTTATTAGCAAGAGTTATTCCGCTTTTGGGCGTTTAATTTGTGTTGTCAACTCTTCTCCTTCGTAGATATCTTTCGTTGCAATCCAAGATATTTCAGTGTCCCCCGGTAAAACTTGTGTATCATCTATATTTGGTTTCGAAGAGCTATTTATAAACCTAGAATTATCTATTGAACAAACGTATGCGTTGGTAAGATACGAAATGTAACCACCATCTTTAATCATTTCTCTTTGGATTTCTGGAAGACTCTCAACTTGTTTTGGATCAAAAAAAAATCAAATCTTGAGTCAAATTTCCACACTAAAGTTTTGGCTGGTATATTGGGCAGCGAGCAAACCAACTCCGGTTATTTTATTTCTCCTGCTATATCTTACCTTTGTTCTCACCAACAACATTTTAATTTTAAAATTTTAGTATTTTTATACTATTATAACCAATAATTATAGATCTTTAATGAGTAATGACCATGGTAGTTCTTAGAAAGAATTGGAATTTTATATCTCTTCAAAAGAAGGCAGTAAATCTAGTAACTCATTTGGTGAATCTATAATAATACTCTTGTTGCTTTTCTCTAATGAATCTTTAGAGTTATAGCCCCAACTCACTATTATAATATCAATGCCCGCAGCATCTGCCGCAGCTTTATCACGTATCTCGTCGCCAATATATACAACATCTTTAGCTTCAAACCCTTCTGCACTTATAGTTTTTCTAAGATTTCTCGCCTTTCCTAACAAACTGCTCCCCGAACTAATAAAATCAAAGATATCAATATCATTATTGATAAGAAATTGTTTGATATTATCTTCAGAATTAGAAGAAACGATACCAAGTTTATAATTACGAGATTTGAGTTACTTAACAACTTCAACTATCCCACTGGTTGGTTTTAATTCTGCTATTTTTTTATTTAATTCTGATCGGAGCTTAGCCGCAAAACCAGGTATTCTTAGCCAAGACAATTTCAGATCTTCTCTAAGAAAATCTTGAGCTTTTTTACTAGTATATTTCAAAATTTCACTCTCATTTAGTTTTTCATAACCATATTCGTCTGCAAGTTCATTGACAATATGACCCACCGTATCTCGCGAATCTGCTATTGTTCCATCAAAATCAAATATAGCTACTGACTTCGGAGGAAATTCTCTTCTCTCTATATTGTGGTTTATGCCTTCAAGACCCATGGTAAAACTATACAGGAATCAGGCTGCGCATTCAAAATTTGCGGAGGGTATTAGACGAAGTTAGAACCTATTTAATGCTCTCAGCTTACACTAAATTTAAGATTGTGGGAACTTGGTAAAAATCCCTACTCCCAAACAATAAGAACTATCGAGATGATACCAATAAATACTCCGATTAGCTGAACAGTTGATAATTGTTCTTTATAGAAAACCAAACCAATAACGGAAGCTAGTATGGCAGATGCAACTGAAAAAATGATTGCCCCTCTCGCAAGGCCTGAGCCGTATTTAAGAGCAATTAACCAAGATGAGTTAGCCAACAAATATGCTACTAGAGAAAGAACGGCATAAGCAAAAGACCTATTCCCTAAAGACCATTCTTTAGCGAAAATATCCGCAATTGCTTCAAAAAATATAAGAATGGCTAATGGAATAATCCAAGCAATCATATTTTTAATTTATAAACTTAATCATGACCTAACTTAGCGTAAGTATCGAGTCTACGCTGAATATAAGAATCTTTTACACTTTCATCTTGAACAATTGTTATGCCTAATGTTTCTTCAATTTTCTTTATTTCCGACCTTACTTCATCCCAGGCAAATTGTTCTTCTTCCAGAATTGAATTTCTTTCTTCTTCGTTTACAGGTTCACCTCTTTGCAACTTTCCGAAAATTGAGAGGTTTTTATCCAATTCTTCTGGAGTCCTGCTTTCCTGATATTTAACATGACCTTTTTCATGAGAATTACTTAAAATACTTCCGACTGAATCGAAAAGAATCCCTCTTATTTCTCTTTTTCTAGAAAAGACTTTTCCAGATGGGTAGAAAGTCATGAGAAACTTATAATCATCTGGCAAATCTGCCAAAAAGTTATACGTCTTCCCTCCAGCCTCAAACTCAATTTTGTAAGTTAAATTATTTTCTCCTAAATCTGCTACCACAGAGAAGTTCGGAAACTCAAATTTATAACGAAATTTACCTTCGCCCATATTTTCAACAGTTGGCTGATGACGAACCGTGATTTCGTCCTGGTTTTCTCTTTCTGATTTATATATAGACCTTGAAGTTGGAAACTCTTCCATATTAAAACTTTATCACAACCTGGTTTTGTTATAAATCTACAAAAGTTCTAACTCTAACACCCCTTCAAAAAATTGAAGTAAAAACACTTTGCAAATTAACAAATTCGAGCTGCGGAGGGGGTGAGATCCGGTCAGGAATACATCAAATAAAATGCCTCTTTATAAAAGCTCTGCCAGAGCCTGATTTTAAATATTTTTCAAATTTGAAAGCTTTGTATTGATTATCTAGTGCTATATAAAAATCTAGCTCTACAGGCAATCTATTTTTTGTAGCATCAACTTGTCCAGCCTTGTGTCTTTTTATCCTATCCTTTAAATCATTGGTACAACCGATGTAGAATCCGTCTTTGCATTTTAAAGAATACACATAATTCATTGCAGCGAAGGTCGCCTTCGCGTCCCTACTTGGCGGACTTCGTCACGCCGAAGGTCCGCTACTGCGGACCGAAGGCGGAGGGGGTGAGATTCGAACTCACGGTCCCTTTCGAGACTCTTGTTTTCAAGACAAGTGCGATAGACCACTCTGCCACCCCTCCTTATTAACAAAGGAATACTAGCAAAAAATTGACTTTTAGCAAAGTTAAAATTGATGTAGTATATCTAAATGATTTCAATTGATGATTTTAAGAAGGTAGAAATACGAGCTGGCAAGGTGCTTAGTGCTGAGCCAGTGGAAGGGTCTGAGAAGCTTTTAAAGCTTTCGGTAGATTTTGGTCCCGCCTTCGCTGAAGCTTCGGTGGGCAAAGGAAGAGAAACCCGCCAAGTGGTTTCGGGCATAGCAAAATTTATAAAACCAGAAGAGTTGGTTGGCACAATCTGTGGATTCGTCACAAACCTAGAACCTCGCCAAATAATGGGGCTAGAGAGTCAGGCTATGATAATGGCGGTTTCTGGCGAGACTGAAAGCGGAAGCTTCTTTTCACTTATGAAATTTGGAAACGATGTGCCTCCGGGAAGTGTTGTGAGATAGAGGAAATTATTCTAATTGACCTAATTGTTCTAATTATTCTAAACAATACCCAAGCCCTAATCAGAACAGGGAATTTTGTGTATTGGGATTTATTTAGGGTACTTAGGTTAATTAGTATAATTAGAATAATTAATCCCACATACACACACTCTCCCCTCATATTTGACTTGTATATGATAAAATATTTATATGGAAACCATTTTAGAATGGCATTCGCCAGAACATCATTTTGATAAAAAAAGTAATGATTGGTATTGGATACTCGGTATTATAACGATTGCCGCTTCAGTGCTGGCGTTTTATTTTGATAATTTTCTATTTGGAATTTTTATAATCATTGCTGGGTTTACAATTGGACTCCTTTCATATAAAGAAACGAGGGATTTAAATATCAAAATTGTTCCTAAAGGTATTATCGTTGGAAGGCAAATGTATCCTTGGCTATCACAACGATCTTTTTGGATCGAAGATGACCACATTCATGGAGATAGAATACTCATTCACCCACTTGGTTCGCTTTCCCCTCTCGTTATCATACCGGTTAGTGATGAAATAGATTTAAACGACTTAAGAGAAATCCTTTTAGAATTTTTGGAAGAAGAATATCTTCAAGAATCAATAATCCATAAATGGTTTGATAAACTCTTGGCGAGATAAAAAAGTGGCAACAAAGCCACTTTTTTGTTAATGTGTGGCAGTAATAAAGGCTCCCATCGTTCAATGGATAGGACATGACTTTGCGGAAGTTAAAATGTAGGTTCGATTCCTACTGGGAGCACCGCGTAGCGGTGCATACAAATGCATCCGGAGGATGATCATTGTCAGCAACCAAAACCCGATTCGTGCACAGCAACGATTGGGCTTACTGGGAGCAAAAATTATTTTTCTGCACTGATATATCCAAGCTCAGAGTTTTCTTGAAAACCTTCCCAGAAATCTCTACCGAATTTCTGTATGCCTTCCTCCGAAACTATAGGTGTATGCCATTTAATATTTTTAAAGCCAACTTCAATTAAAGTATTTTCTAAAGTCTCTGGGGTGTAATAAATAGAATAGAGCGTGCAAATAAATTCCTCTCCGTTATAGAGGTCAATTTTAATTTTTGTTCCATCAACTTCTTCTCCTTGTAATGTTTTCACACTCCCAAACTTTTTAAGGTCTTTTCCTCTTGGTTGATCGACCATCAATACCACTTTTCCACCTTCCGATAAACTTTGGTAAATGTTCTTAAAGAGAAACTCTAATTGCCCTAAAGATTCCGAATAATTAACTACAAAAGGAGTGAGAGCGATATCCGCTTTTGGTAATTCGTCTTTGAAGATATCTCCAAGTTGATAAACAATATTCTTGCCATGAGGCTGTGATTCCGCTAACTTTATTTGCTCTTTAGAATTATCAATCCCAATTACTTTTTGAGCTCCAGCTTGGGAAAGAGATTTGGTGAAGAAACCATCGCCACACCCTAAATCTAGAGCCGTTTTTCCTGACAGATCACCAATAATTGAAAGTACTGTAGGTAAAAAAGAAAACTGTTTGTCAGGCTTTACATCTGACTTCCTAAAAGTATTTGATAAATTCTCGTCGTAAGTATTTAAAGTCATATTGATAATTATTAAGTTTGCGATATCTTTTATACATAATCCTACACAAATATGGAAACAGAACCAAGAGCAGATATTTCCAGAAATAGTAAGTATTTTATCTACATTGCTATTTTGTTCGTTGCCGTTTTGATGATTTCTAATACCGTTGGTTCTAAGATAATCCAAATTGGGTCCCTCTCTCTAGCTGGAGCAATTTTTGTTTTTCCAATTAGCTATATTTTTGGTGATGTTCTTACTGAAGTGTATGGATATAAAGCTTCTCGGAAGATAATCTGGTCCGGATTTATAGCAATTATTTTTATGTCCCTTTGCTACTATCTAGTTCAATTGCTGCCACCAGCTCCATTTTGGCAGAATCAGGGGGCATATGAAGTAATCCTCGGTGCAGTCCCCAGGATCGTTATAGCCTCAATTACAGCCTATTTTGCAGGCGAATTCAGCAACTCTTATGTCCTCTCACGGATGAAAGTCTGGATGCAAGGAAAGAGACTTTGGATGAGAACTGTCGGTTCTACTATTGTTGGAGAAGGTGTAGACAGCATAATCTTTGCCACTATTGCATTTGCTGGCACTGTCCCAACATCTGCTCTGATGAGCATTATTATTTCAGGATACTTAGTAAAAGTTGCTTACGAAATTGCAGCGACTCCGATAACTTACTGGATTGTTGGTAAGCTCAAAAAAGCAGAAGGAATTGATGTCTACGACAAAGGTATAAGCTACAATCCATTCCATCTTTCAGAAAATAAATAGTTTAGCAAAATCTCCAATCAAAAAATCCCGTGAGGGATTTTTTGATTTATTTACTTGCCTAGTTTTTTCATGAGACGAGATTTTTTTCGGGCTGCAGTATTTTTCTTTATCACTCCCCTTTTCTCTGCCTTATCTATTGCTTTTTGAAGTTTTGGCAAAAGCTTTTCTGCAGCCTTTCCATCTTTAGAAACAATAAGTTTTTTATATTCCTTTATTACATTATTCATTTCACCCTTCCTTTTCAAATTAAAAACCTTCTTCTTTTTAGAAGATCGGAGGGCCTTTTTTGCTGAACTTGTGATTGGCACGGTAAACGATTAAAAATTAAAGCTTAAAACGTAAAGTTTTACGGTCAAAATTTAACATATAGCTTGAAATTTTGCAAATGCGGATAAAGTAATTTTGAGGTATTATATTTTCATCTCTAAGCTTTAAGCTTATAGCTTTAAATTTCTTATGTTTGGCTATATAAAAGGCACTTTAATAGACATAAAGCCAACAAGGGCGATTGTTGACCTACACGGTTTAGGTTTTGTTATAAACTCTACAATTTCATATATTGAGAGGTTGAGGTTGGGAGCAGAAGTTAGTTTTTGGACCCATACGGCAGTTCGAGAAAATTCAATAGATCTATATGGTTTTGAAACTGAGGACGAACTAAAAGTTTTTGAGCTTCTTCTTACCGTTTCGGGTGTAGGTCCAAAGTCAGCCTTAGCAATATTGGGTGTTGCCGGGGTTTCGTCTATTGAACAAGCGGTAGCAACCGGGGACACCTCTTCCCTAACTAAAATATCTGGTATCGGTCGAAAAACTGCCGAAAAAATAGTACTTGAGTTGAATGGTAAATTAATTTCAAGAAGTGAAAAAGGTGGTTCAGTAGAAGATGTAGATGTATTTGAAGCATTAAAATCTCTTGGATATAGGGACCGTGATATTCAAGAAGTTATAAAAAGTATGCCAAAAGAAATTTCAGGTACTAACGAAAAAATAAAACACGCATTAAAGCACTTTGGAAAATAGAATGGAAAAAATACTAAAAATTGGAAGAAAAATAATACCAAAAAAAATATTTAAGGCTGCCCAGCCTATTTATCATTACTTGCTTGCATTTGTGGGTGCAATTATTTACAAGTTTCCTGGAAAAAAAATACTAGTAATAGGTGTAACTGGCACTAAAGGCAAAAGCACGACAACAGAAATGGTAAACGCTATTTTTGAAGCAGCAGGATATAAAACAGCCGTACAAAATACTATCAGATTTAAAATTGCTGATAAGGAAAGGAGCAATAAGTTTAAAATGACAATGCCTGGTAGGTTTTTCATACAGCAATTTCTAAGAGACTCAATAAATTCTGGTTGCGATGTAGCTATTTTAGAAATGAGTTCAGAGGGATCAAAACAATTTAGACACAAGTTTGTTTATCCAGACGCTCTCATTTTTACAAACCTCTCTCCTGAACACATAGAGTCGCACGGATCTTATGAAAAGTATGTAAAAGCAAAACTTTCTATCGCCGAGGAATTAATAAGGTTAAAAGTGAAATTCTTTCAAAAAGTCCTCGGATCTCCCCGTCCTGGCCTTGTAGTCTCTCAAGTCCAAGCGAGGCCAGACATTTTTTCAAGAACTTCCCTTTTAACCCCTGCAATAATTGCAAACATTGACGATAAAGAGTCAGAAAAATTTCTTGCACTCAACATTCCAAATAAAATAAAATATTCATTGAACGACGCGGTTTCAATAAAATCAGATTCGACTGGTTCAACTTTCCAAATTAAAAAAACTGTTATCCATTCAAAACTTCCTGGTATGTTTAATGTTTCCAATATGATCGGAGCAATAAAATGTGCTGAATTTTTTGGCATCAGTACAGAACAAGCAAAAATAGGCTTAGAAAAAATGGATAAGGTGCGGGGCAGAATGGAAAAAATTTTGGTAGACAACTCTACAATACCTGAATTTGATGTAGTAGTTGACTATGCCCACACAAAAGAATCTTTGGAAGCCATTTACGGTGCTTACAAAAACCATACAAAAATATGCGTACTTGGTAATACTGGTGGTGGTAGAGATAAATGGAAAAGAAAAGTGATGGCAGAAGTGGCAGATCAAAATTGCGACCACATAATCCTAACTAATGAAGACCCATACGACGAAGACCCAATGGAAATAATAAATGAAATGAAAAGGGGGGTCACCAAAAAACCACTCGACATAATAATCAACCGAAGAGAGGCTATTCGATTCGCTATTAGCAAAGCCAAAGAATTAACTCATTCGAAGTCGGCTGATGAAAAAATTGCGGTTTTAATCACAGGTAAAGGCACTGACCCTTACATCATGGGGCCAAATGGAACTAAAGAAGAATGGGACGATGCAAGAGTTGCAAGAGAAGAGTTGCAAAAATTATTGAGTAACTCAGAATAATTTGTTGCAAAATTATTCTGAGCGATTATTTTTTACTCATTATATTCGTTAAAAATATATCGTATGCCAGAACTTCCTGAAGTACACACAACAGTAGAGGGTGTAAAAAGAGTAGCAGTGGGAAAAACCATAAAAGAAGCGTGGTCAGATTTTCATTTGAGTACCAGTGTTCCCCACCGGCAAACATTAAAAAACAAAAAATATTTTGAAAACTTTAAACAATTAGTTGAGGGACAAAAAATAATTGATACAGAAAGAAGAGGAAAAAATATTTTAATAAATCTAAAAAACGACTACACCATCATAATCCACATGAAAATGACAGGGCATTTGATGTACGGGAAGTACGAGAAGTTAAAAAGTTTGAAAGGTGCAAGTTGGAAAGCGATGGAAGAAGGGCCTTTACAGGATCCGTACAATCAATACATACACTTTGTGCTTAGTCTTTCTGACGGCAAACAACTGGTACTTTCCGACATGAGAAAGTTTGCATCAATAACTATAATCAAAACCAAACTTCTGCACGAACACGAAAACGTTGGCACTTTGGGCATCGACCCTTTAGCACCAACATTATCCCCCGCTAAATTTATTGAGATACTTAGGAAAAGAAAAACAATGCCAATAAAATCTGCCTTACTTGATCAAACGGGTTTAGCTGGCATAGGCAACATTTATTCAGACGAAATGCTGTGGCTATCTGGAGTTCATCCACTATCCTTCCCCACAAAAATTCCGGACAAGAAATTTAAGGACATGTTTGCTGCAATGAGAGAAATATTGTTATTTTCAATAAAACATGGAGGCGATTCAAAATCAGATTATAGAAATATACACGGGGAAAAAGGTGGCTTTCAAGACTTCCATAAAGTTTATGGTAGAAAAAACGAAAGATGTCCAAAACCTAGATGCTCCGGTATAATAGAAAGGATTGTAGTTAAAGGTAGAAGCACCCACTTTTGCAAAGTACATCAAATAAAATACTAAAGTGAAAAAAGACGATTCTCCTATTTTTATCTTAATAATATTGTTTGTAATAGCAGGATTTGCTTATGGGCCAGTAAACAAAAATCTTACTTCGAGTTCCAGTTCAAACACCAATGCTTTGTGGCCATCAACATCATCATATACCTCAAACAAGGATGTTTCGGCTAGTATAAAAGAAGCTGAGGATAAGATTGAGAGATTAGAAAAAGATTTATCCAAACAATCAGAAGAACGAAAGAGATCCCCTTATTATGGAAAAGTTAGCATGTCGGGCATATCGGGTTTATACTCAAACGAACCTGACCAAGAATATATATCTCTTTATACAAGCCTAGATAAAGGAGAAACAATAAACATTACGGGTTGGTATTTTAAAAGCGAAACCACGGGCTATTTTGCGGTTATTGGTAAAGCCGCCCTTCTACCCTTCCCTCACACCCACACAGAAAGTGACATTGTAATTACAGATGGAGACAGGGTTATTATAACTAAAGGTTTTTCACCTATTGGGATTTCTTTTCGAACAAATAGTTGTACTGGTTATTTTGAAGAGAATATGACTTTCTATCCAAGTCTTCCTATAAATTGTCCAAAAATTAATGAGGATGATATGCCTAAATTTTCTTCCATCTACGACCGCAATGACGAATGTTTGGACCTCTTAGACCGTATTCCTCGATGTTCAACTGTAAACAGTGAGTATATAAGAGATTTACCAGATACAGTCACACAATCATGCAAAAATTACATGCGGACACAATTTAATTACAATGCTTGTGTAGCAAGAAACTTTGGGGACACTGAATTTCCAGGAAACGAGTACAGAGTATATTTAAATAAGTTTGGACCACTATGGCGTGAGAAGCGTGAAAAAATAAACCTCCTCGATCGAAATGGTTTGATTGTTGATACTATTCAGTATTAAGTTTTACAGCCATAAAGCGTCTTACTACGCTAAAACTACGCTCCACAAGAGAGTTCGAAAAGAATAATTCCAGCTGCAACAGCTACATTTAAAGACTCTTTTCCCCGACCAGAATGGCGAGGATGGTGATCTTGCCTAACCATTAAGCCTCTCATTGGTATTTCTGCTACCAAATCACACATTTCTAAATCTTCTTTTGAAAGACCGTCAACTTCGTTTCCGAATACCAAAGCAAACTTAGAGGTTGAAGCTATGGACTTAGAGGTTTTGAGATCCTTATAATTAATAGAATTGTCAGATTGTTCTACTCCAATTATTTTATGTCCTTCACTTTTTAACTTTTCACATGCGCTTTTTAAACTCTCTGCCTTTTCCCACTCAACAAACTTCTCTGCCCCTAAAGCCGCTTTTGAAAGAGCTTTGTTTTCTCTATTGAAGCGATCCAGTGGTGCTGGGGTGTAACCACACAAAATGATTTTAGATACACCAGCCGCATCACATGTTCTAAAAATAGACCCGACGTTCTCGTTGCTCCGAATATTATTAAGGACAATAATTAATTCTTTGATGTTTGATTTAGCCATATTAAGTGATAATATAGTTAAAAGTTAGAAAGGTGCAAGTTTGAGACAAACTTTCAAACTTGATAACTTTCAACTTTCAAACCAATATGCTCAACCCTTTTCCAGACCTGCTCACATATTCTTTATTATCACCATTTATATTAAGACTAATTGCTGGGATTATTTTCATTGATCTAGGTTTTTTAACATTTAGAAGTGAGCAACAGAGATGGATTAATATTTTTAAAACCCTTAGAATTCCAAGCCCCGTAATTTCAACTAAAGTTTTGGGTATTATTGAGGTAGTAGGTGGAATTATGTACATTTTGGGTTTTTACACTCAAATTGCGGCTCTAGTGCTTACCATATTCACCCTCATCGGTACATATATCGAATACAAGGACCCATCTGTATTAAAACGAAATATCGCCTTTTATATAATGCTTTTTGGAATCTCACTATCCCTTCTCTTATCAGGTGCCGGCGCCTTTGCGATAGATATTCCGTTATAAGTTTGAAAGTTACAAGGGCGCAAGTTAAAAAGTTTAGGTAAATTTATTTAGATAGCTTCTTAGGAAAAAGTAAATTAAAAATCTTTCTGAGAGATTCGATTAAACCAAAAATAATAAAAATCACAACTACTTTTTTAACCCAAAAAGCATATGAATTATTTTCTATAAATAGTTCTGTAGCTCCAAGATTTAAAAGCTTTGACTCTGAGATAGGACCTGTTTCTAATGGATACGGTTGATCTTTACTAATACTCATAATAGAAACTGGGACAATAATATCTGTACCATATCTATCCTTAGTTTTTTCTAACATTGATAATCGGTACTCGATACCTCCCTCAGAATCTTTAATTTGTATACAACCACCATGATTACTTGAAGCCGCAATTCTCTTTCCCAAAATCATCATAGATACTGATTCCATGTCACCATTATTTGAAAAAGGAATATTTAAACCTTTTTGTAGTTCAATCATTGACCTATTGGTATTGAGCGGAAATATATCAATCTCCAAAATAACAGAACCGTTAGTAAGTTTTCCTTGTTCTGTTATAAAGCTTTTATTATAAAAGCATACATTGTACCAACTTAAATTAAGTGTTGCGCCTAGGGCTTCACTTAGTATTAGACCTAATTGACCCTGATCTTCTTTCTCAAAGACATATTTTTGAGAAACACCGTTATAAAATCCGAGATCGAGTTTGTTGGTTGCAAAAGGTCTTATAATTATTGTTGAGATACAAAAACCAAAAACTAAACAAAATAACAACCAAAAAAAATATGTTTGGTTAAAACTATATTCAAAAACTTTTCCTTTTATCTTGTCCAAAAGTTTTTTATAGTCAAAACAATGAATACTGTTTATCAATTTAAAAAAAGATTTCATAAAATTTAACGGGTGTGTTGATTTCCTTTTTTCCTCCCTCAACTTACCTAGGTTTATATCGTAGTTTTACATATTTCATGCTATTTTACTCCTCATTTATAGTAAAATTTCGTTACCTAAACCAAGAATGACCCATTACTCAAAATAAAAAAGCACATTTTTGAACACTGTCCGCCCGGTAGGAATCGAACCTACGACCCTCTCCTTAAAAGGGAGCTGCTCTACCGACTGAGCTACGGGCGGTTAAAACAAAAGAAATATACTACAAAATACCTAAAAATCAAAGCTGAAGCAAAGATTTTTCAAGCGCTACACTCAAGCTTTCCCCTCCCATGCGCGACTCATGATACAAATAAACGAGTTTTGTATAAAAATTTTGGAGCTGATCCGCTTTCCAATTTTTAAGATCTCTCTTTGATTTATTATAAGGATAATCCTTTATACCGAGTCCGTCTGCGGTGGCCCCCTTACTTATTAGTGTCATGTCACGAACTTTAGATATAACTTTATGAACCAATTCATCAGGTTCGATACCTTGGAAAACGAGTTTTTGATATTCAATCCAAGCTTTTTTTACATCTCTCTCACCTATTGCATCTTGTAGAGCAAATGGACTATAAGAGTATTCACGAGGCTTTTTTTCCTCTTTTAATTCCTCTTCTTCAGGAAAGATATTTTCAAATTCTTTAAATAAACTGTGATTATTCATATTTTTGCTTTCCCACCCCACTAAGGAGTATACGCAAAGTGAAGGGTGGGGTTATTCCATCTCCCCCCAATTTCTACCTATAACACTATTTGCAACGATGGGAACTCCTAGAGTTTTTTCCTCACTTAACACACCTTCCATTAATTTTTTTGCTTTTGTAACAAAGTCATTGGTAAAGGGTTGGTTAACTTCATAAATCAATTCGTCATGTATTTGCATAATTAAATGTACTGATCCAGAAAATTCTTTTTTTACCATCTGATCTATATCATTCATAGCAATTTTTATTATATCGGCTTGAGTACCTTGTATTGGAGCGTTGATTGCCATGCGTTCAGCAGCAGCTTTTATAAATGGAATTTTTGATTTTATACCTTCAAAATACCTTCTTCTCCCAAAAACTGTTTTAGTAAATCCAAATTTTTCTGCTTCCTCTTTTGTTTTGTCTAAATATTTCGCAAGTCCCGAAAAGTTTTCAAAATATGCATTTAGAAATTCCTGCGCAGTTTTGCGGTCAGTTCCCAAATTTCCTTGTAGAGCAGTGACCCCCATTCCATAAAGGATTCCGAAGTTAATAACCTTTGCCTGGCGACGCATTTCTTTGGTGACTTCATTTTCGTTCACACCAAAAACTTGAGAAGCTACGGCGGCATGCACATCTTTTCCAGTTTTAAATATCTCTATCAACTTTGTGTCGTTTGCCAAAAATGCAGCAATACGAAGCTCAATTTGTGAATAATCTAGAGCAACCAAAACCGAGTCTTTTGGTGCAATGAAACCTTTGCGAATAAGCCTACCCCTATCGCTACCAACCGGAATATTTTGAAGATTAGGATTTTCGGATGACATTCTCCCCGTTGTTGTACCAGCCTGAATAAACCTTGCGTGAAGGCGCGAGTTGTGATCGAGAAGTTTTGGTATTGGTTCAATGTAAGTTGAAAGAAGTTTCCTTAGTTCTCGATATTCAAGTACAAAATTTACAATCGGATGCATGTCTTTCATCTTTTCAAGCTCTGATTCTTTAGTTGATTTTTGCCCACCACCAGTTTTTTTATGATTCTTTACAGAAAGTCCAAGTTGTTCAAACAGCACTTCCCCAAGCTGTTTTGGTGACGAAATATTAAACTCCATACCAGCTTCCTTCCATACTTTCTTTTCAATTTTATTAAGCTCATCAGAATATTTTTTTTCCAAATCATTCATAAAAATCTTGTCTACCAAAACCCCATATTCTTCCATTTCTTTCATAATAGGTATTAGAGGTTTTTCTATTAGTTCAAAAACTTCTCTGCACTCACGGTTGTCCAGTTCTTTAAAAATTCTCTCCTTGGCATCTTTGAAATTGTTTGTGTTTGAAAAATTTAGTATATCCTCAAGTTGTGGATCACTGATATTGGAGTCAACAACCCATAGCGCAACTTTTGTTTCCTCAAGATCCTTTTGGTCAACTTCTTCATTTTGCACAGGCACAGTTGGCTTGCCGCCATTGCCCACAAGGGCAGCCTCAAGCCTACTTCCCAAACTTCTAAATTCTAATTTTTGAAAAAGGTTTTTTGCTTTACCTACATTAAAATCTGTAGACCATTTATGTTTTGGCAACTCAAAATTTATTGGGGCATCCCTTCGTATGGTAGCTAACATTTTGCTAAATTTTGCCTCCTCTTCCCCATTAATAAGCAATTCTAAAATCCTTGGCTTTATATTTTCTTTAATCTTTGAGCTCTTGGTTTTTATTTCTTTATAAATCTTTTCTATCGTTCCAAATTCTTTTATAAGCTCTGTTGCGGTCTTTTCACCTATACCTTGAATACCGATTATATTGTCCGATGGGTCCCCTCGTAAACCTTTATAATCCGGCAAAAGTTTTGGCTCAAAACCAAATCTTTCTTTTACCGCCTTCTCATCATACAAAATAGTGTCATTCAAACCTTTTTTAAGGGTATAAACCTTAACATGGTCATCATCAACGAGTTGCAAGGTATCCATGTCTCCAGAAGCTATTATTATATCCACTCCTTTACCTCTCATTTGCTCAACAATAGTGCCCAGCATATCGTCCGCCTCAAACCCTTCTAAAGAATAAATAGGAATATTCATTGCCTCACAAACTTCTTTTGATTTCTCGAGTTGAATTGCAAGATTGTCATCTGTTTTTGCGCGACCAGCTTTGTACCCATCATAAACCTGATGTCTATATGTTGGTTTTGGCAAATCGTAGCAAGCTACAAGATAGTCAGGCTTGAGTTCCGATACAATTTTTAAAATCATAGACACTAGTCCAAACAGGGCGCCTGTCGGCTCACCTTGGCTCGTAGCAAAATCAGGTAGAGCGTGATAAGCACGGTGAATAATGGCATGAGCATCAAGAAGAACAAGTCGTAAAGAATCGGAATTTTTATTTTTTATTTTCTCCTTTGCCATACTTTTAATTCATGATTCTATTTTTATATTTCTTTCGTTTTCATTTATATGATTGAAAGATATTTTCGTGTGTTTTGGCATAACACCAGCGATTCTCTCTGGCCACTCAACAAAAACTAAGTTTTTTGGATCGTTTATAATTTCCTCCCACCCCAAATTAATCATTTCGTTATCGTTCTCGATTCTATACGCATCGATATGAATGAGAGTTTGAAAGTAAAAAGGCGCAAGTTTAAAAGTGTCTTTAACTTGCGCCTTTTTACTTGCGCTTTTCAACTCATACTTTTTCATTATCACAAATGTAGGGCTTTGAATTGTTTCTTTAACCCCTAAACTTTTAGCTAAATATTTCATAAAAGTAGTTTTGCCAGCCCCGAGCTCACCGTAAAGTCCAACCACTTGAGCTGACTCGTCATTAGGCCCTAATTTTATAGCAAAATCATGTGCCAACTTAGCAGTTTCTTCTTCATTTTTGGCCAAAAATTCCATGGACTGATTCTACCATACCACTCGTCTTATGCTACGCGGTACAGGTACTACAGACGCAAAAGTCATAACAAACAAAATCCCGCCGAGAGGCACTCACTGCGCCTCGGCGGGATTGAATATTTCGAGAATCAGTAACGCCGATTCTCCTCAACCCTCCTCGTACCCATATCGAGGGGGCTGATCTTTATTATCCAACTTGCGCCTCTGGAAGAATTTCCTCCAAAGGCACTCAGGTTGAATGTTTCGCTCCTGTCTTTATATATCTGCCCTTCTTTGTTATACGCAGTCACCTCAAAGAAAAAGGTGAGGTAATTTTCATCACCATACCTGTAAACATCGAGGCGACGCACAAGATTAATTGTGCACCCAAAAGTGAGGTTTTCCACGTATGTGCCCATACCGGGCAAATCAATTCTCACTGGGTACGGGCTGGTGTTTGTCGTCAACACCTTTATATACTGCCGTGAGCGCAAAACACCCGTATCGCCCGCAATGGGGTGAATACGAACATTTTGTTCGTCTGCTGGATTTGGGCACCTAAGCTGCAAGTTCGCCCGATACCGGGCCTGCCTCTCGCGATCTTCCACCAACCGGATGGCAGACTGCTCAGCCGCTTTTACCTCTTCTTTTGACATTCCGGGTGCAACTGGCACGTGCACCACCTGGATCTTCCGGGTTGCACACCCGAAAAAAAACATGAAAGCGATCAAAATGACCGCGACTTTCTGAATCTGAATGTTCATCGTTCTCCTCCATCCTATATTATATCATAATTTATATATAAAAGTCAAGGTAAGTCGGGTTTTCCCCTTAATTTGGAAAATAAAATAGTTAGTGGTGGGTTATTTTTTGTTATAATTGTTTTATGGTAATTGAATTTAATGAAGGTAAACAACGTCAAAAACTTGGTGATTTGAGAGAAGAGGAAGAAGAGGGGCTTGCCAAACTAATGGCCCAAAAATATGGGATCTCTTACATTGATCTTGATGTTAATCCAGTAAACATCGATGCTTTGCGTGTTGTAAAAGAAGACGTGGCACGTGAGGCTGAGGTTGCCCCTTTTAATATAGTTAACAAGCGTGTTTATTTAGCCATCATTTCACCGAACACAAGCAAAACGACTGAGGTTATTGAAAACTTGAAGTCGCGTGGTTATTTGGTTGAGATTTTTATGGCTTCTCATCAAAGCCTTCAAAAAATATGGGATAGATACAAAGACCTTTCTTATTCAATGGAAACAAAAGGAGGTTCACTTGATATATCGAACGATGAAATTCAAAATTTAGTTAAGGATGTTAAAACAGTTCAAGACATAAAAAATTCAATTGAATTAGTTATAAAAGAAAAAAAGAGTTACCGAATAACACGTATTTTAGAAATTATATTGGCTGGAGCTATTTCAGTAGGAGCTTCTGATATCCATATAGAACCTGAGGACAATTCGGTAAGATTAAGATATCGAATGGATGGGGTTTTAAATGATATTTTAGAGATTGAACCAAACATTTACAACTTACTACTATCAAGAATCAAACTTATTTCAAACTTAAAACTAAATGTGCGTGAGAAGGCTCAGGATGGAAGATTTAGCATTAAACTCGGCGATATCGAGATAGAAATACGTACTTCCCTCTTACCTGGAGGATACGGAGAATCCGTAGTACTTAGAGTATTGAACCCAAACGCTATTGGTGTTTCTTTTGAAGATCTTGGTATAAACCAAAAGCTGCTTAGTATAATTGAAAAAGAATTAAAAAAACCAAACGGAATGATATTGAACACTGGACCAACAGGTTCAGGTAAAAGCACCACCCTCTATGCGTTCCTAAAAAAAATGCACACTCCTGAAGTTAAAATAATTACGATTGAAAATCCGATCGAATATCACCTTAAGGGCATAGTGCAAACACAAACTGATGAGGAGAAGGGTTATACTTTTGCAGAAGGTTTGCGCAGCGCCCTACGTCAAGATCCTGACATTATAATGGTGGGCGAAATTAGAGATGACGAAACAGCTGAGATTGCAATAAATTCAGCTCTTACGGGTCACTTAGTTTTCTCAACATTACACACAAATAATGCTGCCGGGACTTTCCCACGCCTAATTGACTTGGGTATAAACCCTAAAGTTATTACTTCAGCTATAAATATAGCAATGGCACAAAGATTGGTGCGTAAATTATGCCAAAACTGCAAAAAAATTATTGATGTGCCTGAAAAGGATAAGGAAATTATTAATAAAGTTTTATCTAGCATTCAAGACAAAACACTCATTAAAGAAGCTGATGTAAAAAATGTTTATGGACCTGTAGGATGTGAGAAATGTAATTTTACAGGATATAAAGGTAGAACTGGTATATATGAAGCTGTTTTGATAGATGAAAAAATCGAAGAAGTAGTAATAAACAATCCAAGCGAAAGAGAGATTAGTAGCGCTGCTCAAAACCAAGGCATACTAACAATGCTTCAAGATGGAGTTTTGAAGATTTTGGGAGGTATAACATCTATTGATGAATTAGGGAGAGTAATTGATATTGAGACTTAAAATTTTTAAACAAAAGTTATACACAAAATAAATTGCTTGGTGCCACAATTTATGAATAATGAAAAATACCCTAAAAGGGTACGTTCATTTTTTGGGGACACAAATCTCTAAGCGGCACTTTCAATAATAATACCGAAAGCAAAACATTATTCTGAGGAGAAAGCTAGCTGGCCTCTCGAAAGTGGTACCGGCAATTCCTTGATTTAATGTCAAAATTCGCTCTAGGCGAACCGCCGCTTAGAGATTTGTACCTCCAAATAAAACTTTCAATTTCACTGGAAGTATAGCATATACCAAAAAATATGTCAACCCCTAATACTGCGCTCGGATTGGTATAATCAACATGCCTAATTATAAGGCAATCCCAAATACCATGTCAACAAAGTTAAATAACAATGAAGATAACCAGGAACTAAAGCGAGATTTTGATTTTCTAGACCAAACTTTACGTCCAGCTTCTTGGGAAGAATATATTGGGCAAGAAAATATTAAGAAAAACTTAAAAATATTACTCTCAGCGGCTAAAGAAAGATCTCATCCTCCAGAGCACCTACTATTTTATGGCCCTCCAGGGCTCGGTAAAACCACTTTAGCCCATCTTATAGCTAAAGAGACCGGTAGCCAGATGAGGTCAACCTCCGGGCCAGCAATTGAAAAAGTGGGCGACCTTGCTTCAATACTTACAAATCTTTCTTCAGGAGACATTCTTTTTATAGATGAAATACACAGGCTAAATAAATCAATAGAGGAGGTTCTTTATCCAGCTATGGAATCAGGGGTACTTGATATAATAATAGGTAAAGGTCCTAGTGCTCGAACCATACAACTTGAGCTGCCACCTTTTACATTAATTGGTGCAACAACAAAACTTGCAAATATTTCCTCCCCACTAAGAAGTCGTTTTTCAGGTGGAGTGTTTAGGCTTGAGTTTTATCAACAATCAGAAATAGAGAAAATAATAATGCGTTCTGCAGAAATATTAGGGATGCCTGTAGACAAGGTCACCGCTTCATCAATTGCAAAAAGGAGTAGAGCTACTCCCAGGACAGCAAACTACTTATTAAAACGGGCTAGAGATTATGCTCAGGTTGAGAAGAAAAATATCGATGAGAAGATTGTTGAATCAGCCTTTGATCTTTTAGGAATAGACCATATTGGATTGAACAATTCAGATCGAATATTGTTGGCATGTATTGCCGAAAAATTTAGAGGTGGACCAGTTGGCCTAAACACCATAGCGGCTTCCCTTTCAGAAGAAGAGTCAACCATCGAAGAATTTCATGAGCCATACCTCCTTCAAATCGGGTTTATAGAAAGAACATCTCGTGGAAGGGTTTTAACGAAGCTTGCGTACAACCACATTGGACTTCCCTACCCTGAAAATATTCAGGAAAAGCTTTTGTAAAAAACTTAAATCTTGATTCTTACTTTATAATTGATTATTCTTGCAACATGTCAGGACATAATAAATGGTCAAAAATTAAAAACAAGAAGGCCGTAACAGATGCCCAAAAAAGCAAAATTTTTGGAAAGCTTGTACGAGCTATTGCGGTTGAGTCCAAGCTAGCAAAAGGCGACACAAATTCACCTGGTTTACGTACAGCAATAGAAAAAGCAAAAGAAGCAAACGTACCAGGAGACAACATTGAAAGAGCAATCAAAAAAGGCGCCGGAGGAGAGGGTGAAAGTGAGGAACAAATAACATATGAGGCATATGGCCCGGGAGGTTCGGCTATTATAATACAAGCACTTACTAACAACAGAAATAAGGCGGCCCAGGAAATAAAACATATACTTACAAAAAATGGTTTTGAGCTTGCCACCCCAGGATCTGCAGTGTGGGCATTTCAAAAAAACCCAGGTGGTGAATGGTTACCTAAAACCACAGTTCAAATTTCGGAATCACAAGGAGAACAACTTTCAAAAATAATAGACGAACTAGAAGAAAATGATGAGGTCCAAGAAGTATATACAAATGCAGAGTAGATAAATCATGAATCATAATCCAATAATTTTAGGAATCGATCCTGGATATGGGCGCATAGGTATCGCTGTTATTAAAATTGAGAATAGCAAACCCACCATTTTACATTCTGAATGTTTTGAAACAAATCCAAAACTACCCCACACATCAAGACTTGCCGAGCTTGGAAAACAAATAGAATATATTATTGATAAATTCAATCCTGAAATCCTATCCCTTGAAACTCTTCTTTTTAGTAGAAATCAAAAAACCGCTATGCAAGTAGCGGAAGCAAGAGGTGTTATTAGTTTTGTCGCCTCCAAAAACGGATTAAGGGTTTTAGAATTAAATCCAAACCAAATAAAAGTAGCGGTGACTGGTTATGGTAAAAGCGACAAAAAACAAGTTATAAGGATGGTAGAAATGTTAGTGAAGCTCAAAAAACAAAAAAGGTTGGATGATGAGTACGATGCTATAGCCTCAGCTATAGCCTGCTCAGCCATCTTATCCACAAAAATCCCTTCATAATATATTTGCAAATTTATATTACTGTGATAAATATTACTAACGAAGCAAATTAGAAATTAATTTTTTAAAATGAGCGAAGAAGAATTGATAGACGATGAGTTGGACCCAAAAAAGATTATAGAAGATGAAGATGATAGTGACGGAGATGAAATAACTCTAAAAGGAAAAGGTGAGCCAGAAGAAGAAGATGAGGACATAGGTGAGGAAGACGAAGAAGATGAGGACTTAGGTGAGGAAGACGAAGAAGATGAACCTGATTTATAGTTTTCAAACAAAAACTCGGTAACACCGAGTTTTTGTTTTATTTGGGTTTTATAATAACAAATACTTTTTTACCTATCTTTAATTTCATTTCACTTTCCCCTATTTTATGGTTTGGATCATGAATTTTTATATCTGGGTAGCCTGACACAGCACCAGCCTCAACCAACCTTCTCCATTCTGATTTAGATGAAACTAAATCATTCTTTAATATGATTTCATATAAAAATTCTTCTTTTGGGGCTTCAAATACTGGGGCGTCTTCTGGAAATTCACCCTTACTAAAAGTTGTTTCAAATTTTTTTGCCGCCTCACCCGCTTCCTTTTCTCCGTAATACATCTTCACTATTTCTGATGCTAGTATTACTTTTATATCTTTTGGATTTTCACCATTTTCCAACTTTTCTTTTATAGTCTTGATCTCGTTTATGGGCATCTTTGTAACTAATTCAAATGCATTTAGTAAGAGACCGTCTCCCCAACTCATTACTCTACCAAACATTTCTTCTGGGTTCTGGTCTAAAGAAACCATATTTCCTTCTGTTTTTCCCATTTTCTTTCCATTCGAATCAACCAAAAGTTTTGTAGCAATTACAAATTTATCTTTACTTTTTAAGGTTTTTAACAAATCCCTCCCAACCAACATATTGAATGTTTGATCATTTCCGCCGATCTCCCCATCAACATCCATGGCAACTGAATCGAAACCTTGCATTAAGGGATATAAGAACTCGTGTATGTGTATAGGTCTTCCCTCTTCTGAACGTCTTACAAACATATCACGCTTCATCATTTGATCCACAGTCATAAGGGATGTGAGTTTTAAAATATCAGTAAAATCCATTCTTTTTAACCACTCAGAATTGAATTTGAAAATAGCTGGATTACTTCCATTAAATGAAATGAATTTTGACGCCTGATTTTTGTACTCCTTCAAATTATTCATTACTTCTTCGTGTGTAAGCTGCTTTCTTACGGCATCTTTACCTGTAGGGTCACCTATTGTTGCAGTGAAATCTCCCATAAGGAGTATTATTTGGTGTCCCAACTCTTGGAGTTGACCCAACTTTATGAGTGGTATGACGTGCCCTAAATGAAGTGTTGGCCCAGTTGGATCAATACCAAGATAGATAGATATACGTTCACCCTTCATTAATTTAGATTTTAAGAATTCCTTGTTCGGAAAAATATTCTCAATTCCTCTCTCTAAAATTTCATCTATTTTTACATTGTCTATTATTACTTCTTTCTTTTTTAGGCCAAACATAGTAAAACTCTATCATAATTTTGAATTTTTGGCATAATATAGTCTATGGTTAAATCTTTCTACAAAAAACACCTTTTAGCTATACAGACCCTTTTTATTTTAGCTATATCAGCTTTCTTTATACTAAGTGGCGCTATTTTGGTTTGGGTAAGCACTTTTAAAGTGCCAACATCAGATTCAATTAGGGAAAGGAGGGTTAGCGAGTCAACCAAAATATATGACAGCACCGGAGAAGTGCTTTTATACGACACTGGTGGAAATATCAGAAGGAGTATAGTCCCTTTAGAGGATATTTCTGATTATATTAAAAAAGCTACTATTGCTATCGAGGATAAGGAATTTTACACTCACATTGGAGTAAAGCCAACAGCTTTTTTAAGGGCAATAGTTGCCAATATATTATCTTTAGAATTAAGCCAAGGAGGCTCAACCATCACCCAACAAGTTGTTAAAAATTCAATACTCACAAATGAAAAACTTATTTCTAGAAAGATAAAAGAGTGGGTATTAGCTATAAAACTAGAACAGTCTACTTCAAAGGATGAAATTTTATCTATGTATCTAAATGAAATACCTTATGGAGGAGTGATTTATGGTGTTGAAGAAGCCAGTGAGACTTTTTTTGGTAAGAAAGCCAGTGATGTAACACTAGCTGAGGCAGCATACCTAGCCGCAATCCCAAATGCACCTACGTACTACTCCCCTTACGGAAAAAATAGAGAAAAATTAGAACAAAGAAAAAATTTAGTATTAAAAGAAATGTTATTGAATGGTTCAATTACTGACACAGAGTACAAGTCTGCATTGAATGAAAAGATTACATTTCTAGATAAAGGAGATTCTAGTGTTAAAGCACCTCATTTTGTATTTTATGTTTTAGACCAAATTAAACAAAAATATGGAGAAGAGGCTATTACAAGTGGTGGTTTAAGAGTGATAACCACTTTGGATTATGAACTACAATCAATAGCAGAAAAAATAGCGTATGATTATGCGCTACAAAACAAGAAGAATTATAATGCAGAAAATGATGCCATAATAGCAATAAACCCTAAAAATGGTCACATCCTTACCATGGTTGGTTCAAGAAATTATTTTGACCAAGAAATAGATGGTGCATTTAATGTAACTACAGCAAAAAGACAGCCTGGTTCAACCTTTAAACCTTTTGTTTACTCACAAGCTTTCATAAAAGGTTATACACCTGATACTGTTTTATTTGATGTTAAAACTCACTTTTCTACTTCTTGTGCTCCAAATGATTTAACTACGGGTAATGGTTGTTATTCCCCCGAAAACTACGACAACTTATTTAGAGGTCCAGTGACAATGCGGAACGCCTTAGCACAATCTTTAAACATTCCTTCTGTTAAAGTTTTGTATCTCGCAGGATTAAATGAATCAATTCGTCTTGCGCGAGATATGGGTATTGAATCATTAAATAATAGAGGAGATTATGGACTCACACTTGTACTTGGAGGTGGTGAAGTTACTCCTTTAGATCTAACCAGTGCTTATGGTGTTTTTGCTAACAAGGGTATTAGAAATGACACTATTTCAATTATTGAAGTGAAGGATAAAAATGGAAACACTTTAGAAAAATCAAATTTAAACCCTAGAGAAGTTTTACCTAAAGAAATTGCCTTAAAAATATCAGATATTCTTTCAGATAATGTCGCAAGAGCCCCAGCTTTTGGTCAAACATCTGTATTATATTTTCCCACCAGAGATGTGGCCGTAAAAACAGGTACCACAAACGATTATCGTGATGCATGGATTATGGGTTATACACCAAATATTGCTGTAGGGGCATGGGCTGGTAATAACAATAACTCCCCTATGGAAAAAAGAGTGGCTGGTTATATTGTGGCACCAATGTGGAGGGCTTTTATGGATAAGGTATTAGCTAAAGTTCCAGATGAAAAATTTGAGGAACCATTAATTGAAGATAAGAATCAATTAAAACCTGTATTGAGAGGAGTATGGCAAGGTGGTGAATACGCAACTTCAACCTCTAACCAGAGAGTTGTTATTGGTGGGGTTCATTCAATATTAAATTGGTTAGATAAAGACAATCCAAGAGGAGATAATCCTGGAAACCCATCAAACGACTCTCAATATGAAAGGTGGGAATATGGAGTTCAAAACTGGGCAGCTCAAAATGGTTTTTTGGGTGATAAAGCTTATCTGATACCAAATTAAACTATCTTATTGAAAGAAATATTTTTTCTATAATAAATTTCTTTTCAATATAATCCTTTTTTATAGCGATTTCATTTTTTATTACTGGAGAGCAATTTAAAACTATTGTATCTCCTATAATTTTAATATTATTTTTATCAACTATAACACCTACTTCTTTTTTAATAATTTCCAATATCTTATCAATTCTTACTGAATTATTTTTATCAATATTTTGAAATTTATGAAAAAAATTAGCTATATTTATCATTTTAATTAGCTATCTTTTCATTGGCATTACAAGATAAGTAAAGCTTTTGTCGGAAACTCCTGTAATAACAAGAGGTCTTCCTATACCGCCAAAACCTAGGGTTATACTTTCAGAAACTATTGATTGCATACAATCAATAATATACTTACTATTAAAATTAATTTCTAAATCATCACCAACAACTGAAGCATTAATTTTTTCTTTATATTCCCCAATTTCACCATTTTTTGATTCTATAATAATAGATTTTTCTGCAATAGAAACTTTAAATTTAACTTGGTTTAATGTATCTGAAAATATATTAGATACTTTTATAGCATTTATAAGATCATTTTTTAGAAGCGTTACTGTCGCGCTGTAGTTTTTTGGAATAAGTTGGGCATAATCAGGAAAAGAGCCGTCAACCAATCTTGATACAATATAAAAACTATTTGTATAAAATGAGGCTTGGTTCTTTTCGAAATTAATATTTATTTCATCGGCCACACCATCAATAAGCTTTATAATTTCAGCTACATTTTTAAATGGTATTAAAGTATTAGGAAAATCATACCTTGTTTTAGTTTGAACCTTTTTTTCTGCCAATCTAAAAGAGTCTGTTGCTACAAACACCAAACCAACATCAGAATTAGTTATATACACACTCCCTAATTCTGGTTTTATTGTTGAAATGGAAGCACTATACCAAACAGATTTAAAACCTTGAACTAAATCTTTAGAACTAATACTGATGGTATTATCTTTAGATATTTTTGGAATACTTGGAAAGTCCTCATGCTGCATACATTTTATTACAGCAGAATTATTCTTTGTTGTAATTATTAAATTTCCATCTTTCTCTTCAAATATAATTTTTTCATCTTTAATAGATGATACTGTATTAGCTAAAATTTGGGCTGGAACAGCAATTATTCCTTGTTCAATAACTTTTGCTTCAATATTGATTTCTATACCTATATCTAGATTAGTTGATTTAACTACAACTCCGGAATTTGAGGTTTCTAAAAGGATACAAGAGAGTACCGGTAAAGTTAAGTGTTTACCTACAATTTTTGATACTTTTTGAATTGCATCATCTACTATTCTTTTTTCAAATTCAATTTTCATTTAAATAAAAAGTTAGATATATAGACTGTGGATTTGTGGATATCTTATTTTAAGCTTTAATATAAACATATTTTTATAAATTGTTTTCAACACCACTGTTGTTTAAATGTTTAAAAAAAATTTTTCTTAAATTTATCAATACTTGAACTACAGTTTTGGAACAGTTAATCCACATGCTATCAACCTATAATCGACCGAATTTCTTGTATTTCTTTTGATAAAAGAGAATTTTCTTTTATTTCCTTTTTAATCTTTTCACAAGAGTGGATAACTGTAGTATGGTCTCTACCACCTAACTTTTCCCCTATTGATGGATAAGAAATACTAAAATCTTCTCTTAATATATACATTATTATCTGTCTAGGTTTTATTATTTCCTTTCTTCTAGTTTTTTCATAAACAGATTCTTCTTCAATTTTGTAAAAATCAGAAATTATTTTTACAACCTCTTTATATGAAAGGAGTTTCTTTTGTTTTATACTATTTTTAACCAAGTCTTTTATCTCATTTAGGTTCAATGGTCTGTTTTTTGTTTCGGTTTGGCATACAACAAGGTTTATAACCCCTTCTATATCCCTAATATTTCCCCTTATAGAGTCTGCTAGGTAATCTATAATATCTTGGTCCATAAAAAGGCTTATTGTATTACATTTAGCCTTTATTATAGCTACTCTAGATTCATGGTCAGGTGCGGGTATATCAACTACCATACCAGCCGAAAACCTTGATTTTAACCTATCTTCTAGACCTGAAACAAAATTTGGGTGTTTATCGCAAGAAAATACAATATGCTTATTACTATCCTTCATTATATTAAACAAATGGAACAGCTCTTCCTGAGTTTTTTCTTTTCCAGATAAGAATTGGACATCATCCATGATTATTAAGTCATATTTTCTATACTTTTCTTTAAATTGACTTACTTTATTTGATTGTACGGAATTTACATAATCATTTATAAATTTTTCAGATGTAAAATAAAATATCTTTTTATTAGGGTCTATAGCTTTTATTGCGTTCCCTATTGCTTGTATTAAGTGAGTTTTGCCGTGACCTGAATTTCCATATACAAACAAAGGATTATAAGTTACTCCTAAGTTTTTTATTACTGCTTGTGCTGCGGCATATGCAAGTTCATTGAAGGGTCCAACAATAAATGATTCAAAAGTGTACCTCGGATTAAGGTTGTCCTCTTTATTTACATAGTATTCTGATAGAGGCAACTCTCTTGTAGGTGAAGAGTTTTTGGTTGGTATAAATTGATTTTTTGGCTTTATCTCTTCTTTTATAACGTATTCTAAAGCATGGATAGAGTCCGAGGTTTCTCTAAGAAACTTCAAAATCATCTGGTGGAACTTTTTTAAGAGCCACTCTTTAACAAAAGTGTTAGGCACACTCAAGTAGACTACCCCATTTTCAAACCCAGTTATCTTGGTTTCTTTAAACCATGTCGCAAAATTTGCTTTAGAAACCGAAGACTCGATATTAGTCATAACGTTTTTCCAAAGTTCCTGCGTTTCCATACCCGACATTATATATTTAAAAAAAATTAAAGGAACTTGTATTTAGGACTAAATATGTTTATAATTTGTTAATAAGTGGTTTACAGCTTTTAGAAGATAATTTTAACCATAATGTCAATTACCTACCAACCAAAAAAGAAGAAACGATCAAGTTCACACGGCTTCTTAAAAAGGAGCAAATCAACATCAGGATCAAAAGTACTCAAAAGTAGAAGAAGGAAAGGAAGGAAAAAGTTGTCGGTCTAAATACTAATGCTTCCAAAAAGTAAAAGAATACCAAGAGGTATGCATGCCCTTTTTAAGGTGTCAAAAACCTTAAAAGGAAAGCTTTTTTTAGTAAGGAATGTTGAATATCAAGGTAAAAACAGCAGATTTTCTTTTTCTGTGTCAAAAAAAGTTGCAAAGAGTGCCTATCAAAGGAACAAAGCAAGGAGACAAGGTTATATAACAATATCTAAAATTATAGATATAATAGTTCCAAACCAACTCATTAGTTTTTCATACAAATCTTTGCCTAAAAAAATAAGTGAAGTTGAGGATGAAATTTATAACCTTCTTTCTGAAGCAAAATTAATAACACACCATGATCGCATTCTTTAAAACAATAATTTATACCCCCCTATACAATATACTTATAGTTATATTGAATTTTGGTTGGGTTAACGCGGGTTTTGCAGCAATTATACTTACTCTTTTAGTTAAAATAATTCTCTACCCTCTTGCAAAGAAAGCAGCTGTTACTCAACTTATAATGCGTGAAAAACAAGGAGATCTAAATTCAATTAAAGAAAAGTATAAAGATAAGGAACAACAAGCTGTAAAAGTGATGGAATTTTACAGAGATAACAAAATCAACCCATTTTCAAGTATATTTACAATTCTGATTCAAATACCAATTATATACTCGCTCTACCATATTTTTTTCAGGTCTGGTTTACCCTCTGTAGATAAAAGCCTACTTTATAGTTTTGTGGATGCTCCAAATTCAATATCAATGATGTTTTTTGGGATTGATATATCCGAAAAGAGTATTATTTTAGCGATATTAGCTGCCGTTAGTGCTTATATACAAATGCACTTTTCTACCCCAAAAAGTGATCCAAATACAAACAATCAGGACTTTTCAACCATAATGGCTAAACAAATGAAGTTCACTATGCCCCTCGTGGTGCTTTTAATATCGTGGCAAATTTCTGGTGTGGTTGCTCTATATTGGTTAGTATCAAACCTTTTCGGTATTGCACAAGATTTTTATATAAAGAGACAGTTAAAAATCTCTTAACCTTCTCTAGTAAGACTTGGTATTGGACGAAACCACCTTTAATGTTACTGGAATTGAAAGGGGTGAACCCATAAAGTTGCCAGTAAGAATTATATTTGTTGTATAGGTGCCAGGAGTATTAGCTACAGTAGTAGGGTCAAGATATGCACCTAGACCCATAATTTGTCCAGGACCTACCGTCAATGAATCTGTTGCATAGCTAGTATTAAGCCATGATGGTTTATTGGGAACGCTAATTTTAAAAATAACATTTACATTTGATGTGTTGGTAATATCTAGGCTCTGAAGATATTGAGTGGAAGTATAAACATTTGTAGAACCAGTTATACTGTCTGGAAGTGCATCTCCTTGAGTATAGGTTGCTGAAAATGATGATTTCGAAAATGATAGTGTGCCGTTTGTTTGTTGAGAAATGATGTTGAAGTAATTGTCGCTAGAGTCGCAAAGAGGTTTGCCAGAAACTTCTGGACTAGAAACATTGTTAGCACAGAGAGTTATTTTATACTGTCCAGCATTTGGACCACCAGCTTTGGTTAAATTCATGTCAATATAACCAAAATTATCGGCATACACTGTTTGGGACTGTACATTATTCCAGATTGGGCTATAGAGGTATGCTGTTAGTGTTTGGCCGACAATACTAGCTGATTTGTAATTTATACGAATAGTTGAGAGATTTGTTGTATAAGTCTCTCCCCCATTTGGTGAAGTAACACTTATAGATGGTGACGTAGAAACAATACTGAACGGTCTGTCGCTTTGATCGTAGATGTTTGTACCAGTATATTGTTTTACAACCTGAACGTAATAATTTGAACTAGGACTTAAATTGATCTGTTGGTCTCCTAGTTTTACCTGCCCAACTGTCCAGTTTAGATAATTTTGACCATATACTTCCCCTGCTATTCCATAAGCGCTACCATTCTCACTTGTTATAAATACAGTATAGGTTCCATTATTAGATCCAGCCGGATCAGACCATTTAATAGTTTGAGTTGAACTATTTTGCCACTGTTCCCCACCGTTCGGAGAAGAAATTGTAACTTTTGATGTTATTTGTGTAGGGCATGCAGTAAATTCGCAGTTTGGCCCTGTGCGACTAACAACTGTTTTACCATCAGGACATATTTTGGCTTCCATGGTGCATGCAACTGTGGTTTGTGTTGATGTTGGCATTACACACTTAGGCAATCCGAGACAACCATTGGCGCCAACCGTGGTAATGATGGTGCCACCAATACAAGAATTCGGTGACATAGGAGAAATTATAGGACAGGTTGTCGCATCTCTTTGTTGATACCAATTTGGATTTTCGGTATAAGTGCAGGTGGTTCCAGTTACATCTGTACATCGTGTAGAATTTCCGCATCCATAAAGTTGGTTCAATTTTGCTCTGGTGCGAGCTCCAAAATATCCTGTACCGTTAGATAATCCTGCTGGAGTCAAAATTTCACTCTTATATTTTTCTTGGAAGGCACTTACATAAGAAGCAAGTGTTTCGTCGTAAATATGACTAAAGTTAGTATTTCTAGGAGTGGCAACGCCGTCTCGTGCTAGAGCCGTCAATAAAAAAGACGCTTCGTCGCCATTGTCCCCTATTCCCAAATCTCTATTGAATGTATGGCACGAAACACCTCCTGAGGATCCACCACTTAAGTTTTGAGATGCAATTTGTGATTGTAACTCTTGCACTAGTTTTAAAAGACTTGATATTTGAGCTTTAAGCTCGGCAACACTAACTGATTCAGATGTTGTTGCAAAAACAAATACTGGAGAAACAAATAATATACCAAGAGCTATAACAAATTTTTTCATTTTATTAATTTAAAATAACTTAAAAATTATACCAAACTATTCTGTAATTCTCAATACCCACAAATAACCATCTAATTTATTTCTAAATATAAGGTGTGAATCATCGGGAGAGATTTGAGGATCTACCACATCTATTTTTTGTTTTGATTCCTGAGATAAGTCAGATGTAAGGTAGTAAATATTATCGGTAATATTTATTTTAATTATGGAATCTTCTGTATTTGTTAACCCCTTATACCAACTGTCAGGATATATACTAGACGGTATGTTTTGAGGGATGGCACAGAACACAAAATTAACATCTTTATTTCCCCAAACACACTTTTCAGCCAATGTATTTTTGCTTAGATTGGTTGAAATACCGTCTTTCGCAACATAATTTAATGTAGGTAAGCCTCCACCAACAGAAATTAAATATGAAGGATGTTTAGGTGTAGAGATTATTGAAAGACCAACTGCCCCACCAACCACTTTTTTAAGGTTTTTGGTGTTCAAATCAAAAGTGTAAGCATAGCCAAGACTTGCTGCACTTGATTTGGTCTGCATAATTACAGAGTTTGGCGATATCCAGTTTGGGACCCACTCTATTAATTTGCTGCTGTAAACCTTGGTGCTACTTGTACCGTCAATATTTGAAATGAACCAATCAGAACCGGTTTGTGTGATTTGATAATAAAACACTTTTGTACCGTCTGGTTTTATAGATAGTTCTTTTATATCGGTTGGTAGTTTTGAAATGGTGGTGTTGTAAGGGGTCAGTACTTCTGTTGAAGTTGAAGTGGATTTGCTGAGTTTTACAAAATTTGTTTCAACCATTTCCGTTTCAGGTATTATGGTTTGAGCTAAAAAACCATTACCATTTGGAAGCCAAAAAGCACGTATTATTTTTGGAATAGTTGTGTTTGTAAGACGCTCCACCTTATCAGAATCGGATCTTGCTTCATATACATTTCCTGTCCCCTTTTCTACAAATCTTATATATGTAGTTGAGCCAACATTAAAAGCCACCGCTCCTGCTACTGGTTCGCTAGAAACTTTTCTCAACCTGTTTGGAAGCTTTATAATTTCACCACCTGAAATATTTTCTAGATCATTATTTTGGGTTTGGTTTGTGTTTGTTGGTTGTGTGGTTGGTAACTCGTCATTGCTCCCAAAAGGAAGAAAATTTGCAATTGAAAAACCTTGCCCGCCATCTGGTGTGCTACCACTTTTAGGTTGAAGTATTAAATATGCTGCTACTGCCACTACCACCAATATTCCAATTATTAAAAGAGTTTTTTTCATATTGTTATTTGATCGACATGTGCCAATGGTCACCATTTGAAGCAGGTGCTGATGGATTTCTACTACACCTAGATCCCAATGGTTCCCAAAGAAATGTTACAGCTTGTCCGCCCAATACTAAGTCCTTTGTGGCGCAAGTATTAGGTTTGTTTGTTGAACCAGTAATAAATTTTGTAAGGTTCTGATCTGCACCAAAATCTATCGCACGGCCTGTATAATGATCTGACCCTGGGGTGTGGGTGCCACCAGTGGTGCTAGTAACCCTAATTGTGCATCCTGTACACTTAGCTTTCAAATCATCGTATGCCAACTGAGTAACTCTTTGTAGTCCAGAGGAATTCAAACTTCCCCCATCAATAGGAGCAATAGATACACTTTCAATATTTAAATTAAAATTAAGTAAATTTGGATTTATGGTATTTAGAATAACTGCTGCTCCGATGGCGAGAACAAGACCATAAATTGAATTTTTTATAAGCTCTCTCCCCTCATTTTTACTGTTTATTGCTGCTGAGGTGATATATAAAAAGCCTCCCCACACAAGTCTTACAATGGCTGTTATAGCAGCAAGACCAATAAGGAGAGAGAAGGCTCCAGGAACATATTTTTGAAATGTGGTGGTTTCAGATACAGTGTTACAATCTGGATTTTCTCCCCCACTCCCTACGCAAGGGATTGGTGCGAGTAAGGTGTACTCAATATCTTGTGCGTGAGTGTTTAATGCAAAACTACCAACTGACAATATTATCAAAAATGTAATTATTAACCCCTTCATTTAATTACTAAATTTTATTGTTAAGCCACCATTTGCTTGTTGCAGTATTCTGTTTGCGTTTTCAACACCCAAAAGAATATTTGATTGACCCGACTTGCCTTCTGGTTTTCGGAAGATCGCAGTTCTTGATTGGCTAAGTTCGTTTACAAGTTTTCCGTTTAATCTCCAATTATAAGAAATTTTACCCGAAGCTTCCTTGCTAAAAAAGTAAGGTGCAGCTACAACTTGCATCTCTTCCCCACTTAGAGTGTGTGAGCCAACGAGAGCTCTATCAAATATGTGTCCATAATATGGATTGTTTTCATAAAAAACAATCTCAGGATTTGATGGACTAATATTTAAATAACTAACCCCAACTAAATTATTTATTGGGTCTGTGACAGTGACACCAATTTCTTCACTTTTTCCTAAAATAGAACCATTAACAACTAGAGTATTTTTCCCATATCCAGACTGATTTTGAATGACACTTTCACCTTGAGTCCATTCGTAAACAAGGTTTTGGGCAGGAATTATATTTCCGTTTTTAATAAATTCTGGTATAGCTACTATTTTTAATACCCCTTGTTTAGAGTGGAGGGCTTTACCTTTATAAAACGGTGGAGTGTAAGTGTTTGCTTCCCATATCAAATCAACAACTGTGGGGTTAATCGTAAAGTTTTTTGTAAATGTTGGGCCGTTTGCAAGACTTATGTTGACACTAATTTTCGTTTCTTGCCCGGCTTTATTAGCAGTAAACGAAAATCTCATCTCGCCTTTACCAGATTTTTCTAATTTACCATCCTTGTACCAACTTATGTTTGCAGTATTCAAATCTTCTGTATACAAACTTAGTGTGATTGAAACTATATCGCCAGGCTTTGGATAAGTTGGCACTACGGCTATATCTACTTCATTTGATACCGAATAAGGGAGGCTCGCATTATACTGCGCAAAAGTAAAATTAGGTAAAAAAACAGTAAATACGATAGCGACTATTAATAAATTTAGAGTTTTTGAAATCATGGTATTTACATTAATAATACCACAGCAAATATTTGATTTACTTTTTAAAAGTTGATTACTTGGACACAAAGCTTTTAAATGCCCCTACCTTTGATGCTATTTCACCTAACCACCCCTCTTTACCGTCCTCAGCCCAAGTTTGAAGTATGATCATAACTGCCCAACCTGTAAATCCGGGAATAAATGAAAATGTGGCCTCTACAGCGCCTGTACCTATCAAGGTTAAGATTTTTCTACTGTCTCCTAGCAAACTAACTCCACATAAAAGAAAAGTAATGCCGACCGCAGTATAAGCTCCAACTGAGATTATAGGGCCCAATACAACTCCTATGGCTATGGCGGTGAGTTTGGCTTGAATTGCGTCTACACATAAAGCAAAAATGGTTATACATGATGCTACCCAACCTTTTATTCTTTCTGGGGGTTTTGGGGTTTCGATTCTGGGCCTATAACCTGTACGAACTAATTCTCGTTTAATTGGTTCTTCCTCCATAAATTATTTTTGAGTCGCAGCTTTATTTTTCTTGATCGCCATTATTTGAGATGGGTCAGAAGTGATGATTTGTTCCTCTGTATACGAGGCAATAATTTTTATAGCTACATGTTTCAACCCCGCAAAGAATATACCCTCACCTACCCCAGACTCAATAAGTAAATATTTTTCCTCGTTTGTAAGATTAAAAACTTGCTGCAACCTGTCTATGGTTGTTGGTGATTGTTTTAGAAGTATTTGGATGGAAGAATTGGAAATGATTGGTGTTCCATATGGTGATTTCAAAAAGTCATCCACGTCCTGGGTTATTGTGGCGAGCCCTAAATAGTATTTTCTACCTCTTTTTGCCAATGAAAGAAGGAATGAAGCTGTGTCTTCGGATTTCATCATCCACCAAGCCTCATCTATTACAAGAAGCCTCTTTTTTAGCTCACGGCGTATTGCGTTCCAAATATAATGCATCACTATATACATAGCCACAGGTTTTAACTCGTCTTCCATGTCCCTGATTGAAAAAACAACAAATTTTTTATTGATATCTATATTTGAAGGTTTGTTTATAAAGTTTGACCAGGTACCACGTGTGTATTTTGAAAGCCTTTGAGCTAGCGAATCACCTCCCTCCATGCCACCTAGCACCAATTCGAAGTCAGACAAAAGTGGCGGTTCTACATTTTTAAAATCAGAATCAGCAGTAATGTCTTTAAGTGCATAAGTTTCTGTAATTGCTCTGTCAATAATCGCATCTTCTTCAGCTGTGAGTCCGCCAAGCATTATGCGGAAAAGTCCAACCAAGTTTATTATTTGGCTTCTTAAAACAGAAGCTGAAGACTCATCCTCACCTGGTACAGGAAGTTCAAATGGGTTGATGTGATGGTCAGAGTTTAAAGAGATGTTGAAATACCTACCTCCTACAGCCTCAGACATGTACTGGTATTCATTTTCTGGGTCTATTACTATAACCTCCGCATCAAACATAAGAGTCCTAAGTATTTCCAGTTTGGTTGTAAATGATTTACCAGATCCGGATTTTGCCAAACACACCGAGTTATAGTTTTCCAAAGAAAATCGATCAAAAAGCACTAAAGATGAGTTGTGCCTGTTTATCCCATAAAGTATACCTTTGTCAGAAGTAAGATCGAACGAGATGAAAGGAAAAAGGCTTGATAGAGGAGAAGAATTTATTTTTGAATGTACTTGCAGCTCGTCTTTAGCTATTGGAAGTATGCTCATAAAGCCTTGCTCTTGTTGGAACATTGCTGGTTTTACATATACCAGCTTTGATTCCAAAATTGATTTTATTTCTGATTCTGTTTTATCTAGTTCATCGCTACTGTTTGCATACACTGAAATATACAAACCTACCTCAAACATTTTTTCCTGCGCTTGCTGAAGCTGGTCCCGGAGATTTTCAAGGTCTTGATATGCGGTATCAAGCATTGGGTCGCGTACCAAACCCTTATCTTCTCTTACCCTAATTTGACTTTGAACCTCAGCTACTTTTTTTTGGAAACTTCTTAAAACTTTTGATGTTTCGAGTGGATGAATAAATATTGAAACATCAAACATTTTATCCATATTAATTATTGGTGCGAACCAATCTTCTGACAGGTATCGTGGATATGAAATTACAAAAAAACTTCTAACAACCTTTTCTCCTAAATTAAGTTCTTTGGTATTTACCTTAAGTGCGCTTGGCGCCAAAATATCTCTAAGCTCTAGCTCTGAGCTCTCGGTAATATTTTGAGGTATCATCGAAATATTTGTCGATATAGACTCTTCTTTTTTCTTTTTTAGGAAATCAAACATGTTCTGAAAATTATTCTAAGTACCCTAATTGCTCTAATTATACTAAGTCAGAATCAATTATTATTCTAGGTTAATTAGAATAATTAGGTTAATTGATTTTAATTGGTTTCTCCGTTTCTCCCGGGTTAAATATCTTATAAAATAACTCTACTACTTCATCTGTGCCAAGTTTTGCAACCCTAATACCACACCTTACAAGTCCTTGTTCTACTACACCCATTCTTTGTTCAAGCTGATTTCTTTTTTCCTCAAAATCTTCCTCCTCTTGCTCTTTATTTGGTTTGGAGCTTGAAAACCCTGGGATAAGACTCTTCTTGTTAGAGATTATTGCAGCATCATATGGGACGATAATGAAAAAGTTTTTTGTCATTATGTTAGTAGATTCAGTGAAGCTTTTTACGAATTGTACATACTGCTCTATTTGAATTTTTAAAAGTTCATTTGTTTGTTCTTTGTACCTACCCTCTAGTAGAGCAATATAAGGCCGTATATCAAGCCTTCTTGATTGGGCTATTATTTGTACTGGGAAATCAAGTGAATTTACAAAATCTTGAAACTGTAAAAGTATTGCTTGCCTCTCATCGTCAGACTTCAACGAAAAGTTTATGCTCGAAGCCATAAGTATGCCACGCATTCCCCCATCTTTAAGGAGTACGATACCATCTCGTATGTCATCTATTGGTACAAATTCTTGAGTTGCGTTATTCGCCATAAAAACATTTTAACCCAGAAGCTCGCTACTAGCTACTTTTAGCTAGTAAATCATCTTCTTTTTTCTTTACATCAAGTTGCCAGTTCATGTCTTTAAGTTTGCTTTGAGATAAGTTTGGAACCACAAGAGTGCTGAATTTTGCTTCTTCTTCATTAACCTTCTGTTTTACAGATGGTTCTGACTTTTTCCATATATAAAGTTTTTCTTTAGTTGCGTATTTGAAGGCTGATTCAAGAGTGTTTATTAATGGCCGGTTGTTTACCTTATAAAATGCAAGTGCCGATGCAAGTATTACAATCGGTGAAGATACAACTAGTCCAAAAAATATTCCAAAAAAAGTTATACCAATTACGGCCGCGCTTGCTCCACCAGCCAAATATATAAATTGCTTGAGCGTTAGTGGCCCAAATATTTTATCTTCAACGTCTATAAATTGTGGAACCTGAAAACGCATAATAAATTTCTAATTATTTTAATTATACTAATTATTCTAAATAAGCTCCAATTCGAAAGATACTAATATAGGATTTGGGCGAGACAACTTGTGATTAATTAGAGTAATTATTCTACCGGTTCTCGGTATGGATCTGGTCCGGAGTATTTTGGTACTTGAGGCATTGGTTTGGGTGTTTCTGGGGCACTATTCTCTGTGGGTAAATTTTCTGGTGCCTGCCCTGCAGTGAGTTGATTATGGTCGCTTAGATCTACCTCACCCTCTTCTCTTGCTGGCTGCATTGCTCTTGCTTGATTCAATATGATTTGCTCAAAAGACTCCCCTATTGAACTTTTAGGTTCAATATTCTCTTGAATATTTAATTCTTTAACTACCTCTTCTGAAATTGGTTGCAAAATTGTATTTATTATTTCTTCAGCAATTTTTTCGGACATTAACATTTCAAGGTTTGCATGTAACGCAATATTTTTTTGAAGTTCAGTATATGGAGTCACCATAAGCAAAACCAAAAACAATTCATTGGAAATAATAGTTTTTTGACTATCGTTTATTATGTAAGAAGAAAGTATTTTGGTGAGATCGTTGTCCCAAGTTTCACTTATAATAAAATCTCTCAACCGTTTAGGGAGTTTATTTAGTCTTTCTTCAAATTGCCCTGTTATATTGTCCATTTTAATTAAGATTTATTTCCCTTATTTTCAGAAGGTCCTCCTCCGGATTGATCACCTGCTGGTTGTGCGTCTGCCAAGTCCTCAGGTTTTAATTTTGCTACTTTCATAAGCTCTTTCAAAGCTTTTTTAGGGTCATCTTGGTTTCTATTGTTAGCTAAGTCTCTAACTGCTTTTTCCATAGCTATATTTTCTTCTACTTTAAATTTACCTCCAATCCATGAGCCCAAACCAGCTCCAAGCCCTGCTCCTATTGCGGCACCAATTGCAGTACCTACCGGTCCAGCAAATACTGTTCCTAATGCTGCTCCTCCAGCCGCACCCCCAGATGTAAATACAGGAGATTTCTTAGACACAGTATCTGCATATGCAGTTTGTCTGTTTTTACCTGCATTTTTAGCTTCTTCGGCAGTCTTAAGTTTATTCTGTATTTCTGGTGCATATTCTGATTTGTCAGTATCAGCTTTTTCCATTTTTTGCTTAGCGTCTGCAAGCTTTTTATCAGCCTCTTTTATCTTGCTCTCAAATGCTTTGTATTGATCATCGGTTTCGCGGATATTCTTCTTGGCGGCTTCAAGTTTTGTATTTTCCTCCTTAGCCTTAGCCTCTGCAGCCTCAACCTCTTTCTTGATCATCAATGTTGATGTTGCGTCCTTGCCGTAAGAGTCTTCTGCTTCCTTAAGCTTCTTCTTCTTTTCTTCTGCCTCTTGCTTTGCTTGTGCTGCGGAATCAACATTTGTTTTTACTTTACTATCTAAATATTCCTCTCTTTCCTTGTTTACGTTCTTTACGTCGGTTTCTGCTGCCTTGAAATTATCTACTCTAGCCTTCGTTACCCTCTCCTTTTCTTCAGGGGTTATTAGTGCAGCTGCTTCTTGTTCTAGTCTGTTAGCTTTTTCAGTCTCACCTCTGGTTTGGCCAAGATAATTCTTAGCAAATTCCTTTTCAGCCTCAGCTTTTCTTGAAACCATCTTACTAAAACCTCCAGCTCCACTTACTTTGCCATATGTTCCGATCTCTTTACCCAAACCAGGAATTTTCTTGAGAGTATCTGAACCTCTAATATCAAAACTTGCTGTAGCGGTATTGCCTGCCGCTCTAAGTGCGCTTCGGGCAGCAAAACCTCCAACTCCACTATTTTTTGCCAACTCTCTAAGTCGACCACTCTGTGCTACAGCATTACCAAACCTACCCGCAGTATTCCTTCCAACCCACCCTGCCCCACCAATAGCCGCCCCTGTTGCAAAAGTGCTTATGGTATTAAAACCAACCGCTTTAGAAGCGATTTGTTTTGATATAACCAATGCTGCAATTGAAAAACCTATCACAACCAAAAAGTTTATGACTATTGCTGAAGAAGATTGTGGACTAACCAAAATTTCTTTCAAGAAGCTCTCGTTTTGAAGTGAGCCTGCGGCTGCAAAAGAATCTCTTACACCAACTGCCAACCTTAAAGAGACCCACGTAAGGGCAAAAAATATAGGAGCAAAGAAAGATTGGCCTATCACTGTATCTAGCCATTTTTTGAAATGTCCAGACTGGCCAGGTATTACAGATGCTATCACCGCAACAGGCGACAGTATAATTGCAAAAATCAATATTATGAACCTCGCAGCCAGCATTATACTTGTTATAAGGAAAACCATAGCCGTTACAACAAAGAATAGAGAAGACATGATCCCAATAATAAGTATAGATGAAGCAGAAGTGGTAAGTTTGGCATCATTAAAAAATGCATCCGGCTTGTACCAGGTATTAAGCTTAAGCAAATTCATGTAAGAGGCCGAAACTGTTTTTTCTGACTGTGCAGAAGAATCGGCGGATATGATTGACTGATAAAAGCCGGTGGAAACTACATTTGAAGCGTCGATTGGTATCATTGTAAAAAACGCACTAAAATTTATTATTATTGCACCAATCACAATATCTTTAATGGTTTTATTAATGCCGCTAAAATTTAAGTCAAACATTGCCTTAAATGCGGCATATAGTAGTACAAATATAAAACATATATTAGCAATATCTCTAAGTACAACCCATGAAGCATTTATGCTTTTACCCAAACCTTCATCGCCAAGATTTTTTCCCATATCAATAACCGTAAATTTGACAACCATATCAAACAAAAATCCTGAAATCGAAAGTATGCCGGAAGTAAGTCTCATCAGTAGTTCACCTATATCCTTAGCTGCTTGTTCCCAAACAGAAGATGGCGTTAATCCGAACACTGCTCCTACTGGTCCGCCCAAAACAGCTCCTATAGTACCTGCTGCGGTAGGAGTTGTGG
>CAYVXT010000033.1:0-2904 GCA_964455485.1 uncultured Candidatus Saccharibacteria bacterium | reverse complement strand
TAAACGAAGCATATCCTCAAGTCGCTCAAAATTATTATTATTTTGGTTATTCAGGCTCACAAATAAGTTTGCCTGTAGCAACTCTTATAATAGTATTTCCAATATTTGTAGTCCTATCCAGGATGGTGCATAGGTCTTATGAAATTGATCCTTCCAAAAAAGAATTGGGTATAAGGAAATGGCTTACATACATCACACTCTTTTTCGCTGGCATATTTTTAGCAGGTGATTTGGTCATGGTTCTATACAAATTCCTTGATGGTCAAGATCTTACCGCCGCTTTTTTGCTCAAAGCTTTGGTGGTGCTTTTGGTTTCGGGGTTGGTATTCACTTTTTACTTAAAGGATATAAAAAATGGAGTATCATCTAAATCAAGAAATATGTGGGCACTTGTGACTGGTCTTGTAATTCTTGTTTCCATAATTATGGGCTTTGCAGTTATTGGATCGCCTCAAACACAAAGACTCATAAGAATGGATAATCAAAAAATAACCGAACTTCAAAATTTGCAGTGGCAAGTAATAAATTATTGGCAGACTAATGGGTCTATACCTGAAAGTTTGCCTAGCATATCTTCAGAATACGAATATAAGAGTTTAAACAGCATGTCTTTCGAGTTGTGCACTACATTTAACGCAGCGAGTCCAAAAGTATTGAGTAGTTCATATGCTGATCCAATGATGGGTAAACCAATAGGAGGTGGAATGATGGAAGATTGGTCACATGGAGCTGGTAGACATTGTTTTGTGCGAAATGTTGATCCTATAACTTATCCAGTTTATAAAAAATAGATAAGTTTAAAAGTAAATGAAGCAAAGCAGCCGTGGCTTATGCCACGGCTGCTTTGACATTGAGAAGAGTCTTTATTTGTTGTATATTTTAAAAACAGATGGATAACTATGACCACAAAAAAATAGAGCAGAAGTGGCAAGAAAATTGGAAAAAGGAGGGTATATATAAAACACCGAATGATTTGAGCGGTCCTAAGTCTTATGTTTTAGACATGTTTCCGTACCCATCAGGGGATGGGCTTCATGTCGGACACCCTAAAGGTTATATAGCAACTGATGTGTATGCCCGGATGAAAAAAATGCAGGGCTTCAATATTTTGCATCCAATGGGTTTTGATGCGTTTGGGTTGCCAGCAGAAAATTATGCGATAAAAAACAAAATTCATCCCAAGGTTGCGGTTGATAAAAATATTAAACGATTTAAAGAACAATTGGAAAAAATCGGTTTCAATTATGATTGGGAGAGAGAGGTCAATACAACTGATCCAAAGTTTTATAAATGGACCCAATGGATATTTTTAAAGCTTTTAGAAAAGGGGTTGGCTTTTGAATCATTCGAGCCAATCAACTGGTGTCCTTCTTGTCAGACAGGGCTTGCAAACGAAGACTTGGTAGAAGGAAATAAATGCGAACGCTGCGGTTCTGTGGTTGAAAAAAAGCCTATGAGGCAATGGGTCTTAAAAATAACTGATTACGCAGACAGACTGCTTGAAGATTTGGATGAAATTATTTCAGAGGATGGTACAGCAAGTATAAGTGAAATAAATGGAGTGCCATGTTTTACACAAATAACTGAACCGGGTGCAGTCAAACACGAACTGCCATTTGTAAAACGCAATGCTATTTGTGCAATAGTTAAGCATTGGAGTGAGGATAAATACATTGGTTTAAAATGGAAGAAAGTTGCTTGGAAAACCTTAATCACTGGAGGTCCTGAAGAGGGTCAAACTATGGAGGAGGCGGCCAAGATGGAAATAATGCAGGAGACTGGTTATCAAAACCCTATTTTCAAAAAAAATCTCGGGGAATTTTATGCAAAATTTTTTCATGTGCCTAAAAATATAAATCGGTTTGCACACTTTGATATTTTATATTTTGAACTTAAAGATGGAGAAAAAATTGAACTTACAGAGGAAGAATCTAGTATCCATGAATTAGCTTGGCTTACTAGAGATGAAATGCAGGAATTCCTTACTCCAGCATCACACAAATATGTATGGAATAAATTTATTGATCCTAAAATTAAAAGTGTGCCCGGAGCTAAAGCGTTGTTGGATTGGCCGGAATATATAAAGGAGAGTCAGAAAAATTGGATAGGTAAAAGTGAAGGAATGCTTTTCACGGCTCCCGTTAAAGATATGGATCTTCAAATCCAAACCTTTAGTGCACATTTTGAAGCGTTTAAAGCAGATACATTTGTAGTTATCGCACCAGATCATCCGCTTTTACCTAAACTCGTAAAAGGTTTAGATATTGAACAGGATGTTTTAGATGCCGCTAAAAAAATAATCGGAAAGCGAGAAAAGGAAGGTTATGCAACCGATAAGGATCCAGAAGGAATATTTACTGGCAGATATATAATCGATCCTGTGGGAAATGGGGATTTACCAATTTGGGTGGCAAGCTATGCACTCGCCGATTACGGTACCGGTATAGTTAAATGTTCAGCGCACGACGAGCGTGACTTTGCTTTTGCAAAAAAATATAACATTCCGCTTAAACCAGTTTTGTTTCCATTAAACAAAGACGAGGCAGAAAGAGTAAAAAAACTCGAGGTATGTTTTACCGATATGAAAAACGGGGTATTAAACGAGCCGATCGAATTTGAAGGTAAAAGAGGTGGTGAAGTAAGGCAGGAAATAGTGGAGTATTTGATAAAACAGGGTTTAGCAGAAAAGAAAACTACTTATAGATTAAATGACTGGGTTTTTTCTAGACAGAGATATTGGGGAGAGCCAATACCAGTCGTACATTGCGAAAAATGCGGTACGGTACCAGTGCCGGAAAAAGATTTGCCAGTCGAGCTCCCTGAAGTAGAACACTATGAGCCAGCAGGTACCGGTGAATCACCCCTTGCCAATATTTCTGAGTGGGTAAATACGACTTGTCCAAA
>CAYVXT010000032.1:0-5017 GCA_964455485.1 uncultured Candidatus Saccharibacteria bacterium | reverse complement strand
GCAAAAAATGACCTTGCATGGTACACCATTAGATCTCTTTTGAAACTCGCTTTTACTGTTTCGAAAATTTAGGCTATGAAAAGAGTTTTATTTTTATGAATCGGTTCATTCATATTGCAACCACGTTGTGTCTTGGTTTTTTTATTTATGGGAGGACTGTCGAGACTCAAAGTTGTGGCTTTGGGGCGCAGCACATGCGTGCAAGTATACGGCATATTGAGCCTGCTGGTATTGGTTACGATACAGGGTATACGACGCTTGAACTATTTTTAGGATTAAACAAGGACTTTTTTGTCCCTTTTATTGACCTTCGAGGGCATCTATTTAACGATAGCAAGTGGGCATTTAACGGGGGACTTGGGGGACGATATATCGGCAATAGGATCTATGGGGCTCAGGTCTATTACGATTATAGGCAGGTAAAGCATATACAGCATGCTAATCAAATCGGAGTGGGTATTGAGTCTCTTGGGACTACTTGGGATTTTCGACTTAATGGGTATTTTCCTTTTGGAAAAAAGAAAAGCGATCTATATGACCCTCACTTTAGTCATTTTTCTCAACATCATATGATTTTAAAGGTGAGGCAAACCTTTTTGATGAGAGGTGTCAATGGTGAGATAGGTGTTCATTTTCGAAAGATAAAAAATTGGAGTTTTTATGCCGCGGGAGGTCCTTATTATTTTGAGGGTCAGGAGAAAAAATCCTATGGAGGAGGAGCTCGTGTATCTGCAGGGTATAAAGAGTATATTAAATTAGAGATTAGCAATTCTTATGATAATATTTTTCATAATAATCTTCAGGTCCAAATCACATGCAGCATTCCTTTTGGGCCCAGAACCAAAGTCCAAAGTAAAAAGTCTTCCCTGTCCGATTGTTCCAAGAATATTCACTTAAACTCACTTGTTATGCAGCCTGTTATTAGGGATGAGATTATTGTTGTTGATAGCAAACACAAACATCTTGTTGCTATAGACCCAGGTACAGATCAGCCTTTACATTTTATTTTCGTAAATAATCAGAGTCATTCAGAGGGCACTTTTAAGAGTCCGTATTCAGATCTTTCGACAGCGCTTGTGGTGTCATCCTCACACGATATCATTTATATTTTTTCAGGGGATGGGACAACAAAAGGCTTAGATGCAGGAGATTATCAACTTCAAGATTTTCAACAGCTTTTAGGATCAGGGATAAACCATCCCATTTTAACAACTTTAGGGTTGATCATAATTCCTCAAATGACAGGAGACTTTCCTCATTTAACAAGTACATTGATAAATGGTCGTATTGTAAATGTAGCTAATAATAATAGGCTGGCAGGTTTGAAGTTTACGGCACCAGCCTATATCCTACAACAGCCTGATTTTTTACCAGCTTATGCGGTGGGTGCTCAATTAGGAGTTGCAACCCATAATATTATAGTTACAGATAACCAGTTTGATATAAAAGATTCGCAGGTTGGTATTTATATGCCTAGTTTGTCTGGCAATGCGTATATAGCCAATAATTCAATACGTTCATCAGACAATCAGGGAATTGCTGGGATTAACTTGCAGTTGAGTGCTGTGGATGCAGTATGTTCTATTACAAATAATGTCATTAGTGGTTTTTCAAGTATAGGCGGTGGTAGTATAGGGTTGCAAATTATTTTGGTGGATGCAACTGGATCAGCATCAATTGTTGAGAATACAATTACTCAATGCACAAAGGGGTTTCATGCAGAGGTGTATGGAATTTCGAATAGCGTCTTTGATGTTCAGTCTAATGTAATTGATTATAATGGAACCTCTTTGCGAGGGGCTGTTACTCTGGATTCCTATGGTTCTTCTCACGTGGAATTTAATTTTCAGAATAATGAGGTTGCTCATAATTTTGGGGATGGAATTAATCTTATAAGCTCTGATGCTTCAGTTTTAAATGCTTATATTAGAGATAATGTAATTTCTTACAACGGAACTGAAGGCATTTTTAATGCTAATCTGGGAATTTTATTTGCTTCAACGTCCACATCTTTGTGTTCGGTGCGCTCTATTTCTAATCAAATACAGGCCAATGTTTTTGGTGGTATATCTTACTTTACTAATAATTCTGGTCCCCTAATAGGCGAAGTGACTAGCAATCGTGTGGAGAATTCTAGCGACTTTGGGTTGTTTTTATCTTCAGATTTTGGGTCAGTTTCAAACTTTAAGGTGGATTCGAATGCTTTTATTGGAAATGGATCTCCAGGTGTACTCGTTGAAGCGGTTAATGGGAACCTTTGTTTAAGACTTCGAAATAATAAATCTGATAATGAGATACTCCTTAACAATATCTCTGGCACTTTTATTTTTGACACAAGCTCAATAAATAATATGCCCGTGCCAAGAAAGATCGGAGTTATCACACCTGGCTTATGTGGTGATTGATTTTTTTATAGATAGTGGTGAAAAGAAACTGATTTAATAAGTTCGTTGTTTTGAAATTTGAGTTCTTTGTTAAGAAATCGAGAAAGATACGATTTTCTATTCAATCCTATATTAAAAAAGTATAGCTGTAGGAATTCATTAGGGTAGTAAGAGACTACAAACTGAGGGTAGGTTTCATTTTCAGCAAAACCTGCACCTTCATTTTTATCAATAAGATCGATAATTGCTTCAAACCATTGTTTGTGATGGATAGTTTCGATGTGTTGTTTAAGGTGTTTTAGTTTGGATTTTTCAAAAAGAGTGCAGTGGCTTACAAAGGAAAAGGGGCCCTTTACTTTTTCTCCTATTAATTTTTCATAAATTTTTCTGTAGGGGAGGTGGAGCTCATCGGAACAGTTAAAAATAGTGTAATTTTTATAAAGGAAGGTTTGAGGCCGTACAATAAGTGTATCGGCATCAATAACGAGAATATGGTTGGATGCACACATTTCATCACAGCTAAGTTTTAAAAATTGTTGGAAAAGCCAACCTCTCCGGTCTTGTCCTCTTGGAAAGTAGGGGATGTCTCTAAGTTGAATAGGAAGGACTGTCGATTCATCGATAAAAAGGCATCCAAGGTTTTCAGCTTGAGCCATGATATTAGGGTTTGCTGGAGCAACGACATACACATTGCAGATTGGATGCATGACGTTGCGCCGGGCATAGGTGACAACATGTTCAAGCATATTGAGGTCTTTTTCAATAATGGGTATTAGGATGTCAATGGGGATAGTACTTGGTTCAAAAGGATGGTATTTTTCAAAGTCAGCAGATAATTGTCTTATTTCGCTAAGTCCTTGCTCGTGATTAGATGAAAATCCTTCAAGTTGCGTTAATCGAAACAGAGGGTCTCCTGGATAGAAAGAGGGGTGACGGCGCTTAAATTCGCATGAAGATTGTGTATCTTCAGAACTGAAAAGAGGTGGTATTAATATGCAGAAAAACATGTGTAAGTATTTTTTCATAACTCCTTGGCCTTAGAAAGTATACCCAAAATGACTCAAAAGTTGGTGTTTAGACAACGCGAAAGCTCCCGCGATTCAAATTGCGTAAATGGGTCCATATTATAATATTGACCCATTTACGCAATTTAAATCCCGGGGCTTTGGCGTCGTCTAAACACCAACTTTTGAGTCATTTTGGGTATATGTTTTCTTTTTCTGAAAATTTTATGTCTGATTGCATCATGATTTTTACTAATTCTGTAAAAGAAGTTTTTGGTTTCCAGTTAAGTTGGTCTTGTGCTCTTTTTGCATCTCCTAAGCTTGGAGAAACCTCATTAGGACGAAAATAGATAGGGTTGACGTATACAAGCATGTTTTTTGTTTTTTTATCTAGGCCTACTTCATTTATGCCCTGTCCTTCCCACTCTATATGGATGCCCACTTCTTTAAAGGCACATTCGACAAATTCTCTTACAGAGTGTATTTCGCCTGTTGCAATTACAAAGTCTTCCGGTTCTTCCTGTTGCAGAATAAGCCACATGGCTTCAACATAGTCTTTCGCGTATCCCCAATCACGCTTGGCATCTAAATTGCCAAGTGAAAAAGATTTTTGCTTTCCTGCTGCAATTTGAGAAACTGCATGTGTGATCTTGCGAGAAACAAAGCTCTGATTGCGATAAGGAGATTCATGATTAAAAAGAAAGCCGTTACATGCAAAAAGTTTATAGGATTCTCGATAATTAATAGTAATCCAGTATCCAAATAGTTTAGAGGTTGCATAAGGGGAACACGGGTGAAAGGGAGTCTTTTCCGTTTGAGGGATTTCCTTGGTAATGCCATACAATTCGCTTGTAGAGGCTTGGTAAAATTTTACTTTGCTGATTAGATCCAGTTGTTTAATTGCTTCTAAAATACGGAGGGTTCCTAAGGCATTCACTTCAGCTGTATATTCGGGAATTTCAAAAGATTTTGAAACGCTACTTTGAGCTGCTAGGTTATAAATCTCATTGGGCCTTATTTTGTCTATAAGGCAAAGGATGCTTGCCGTGTCTAATAAGTTTCCTGGGTGTACAAAAAAATGCTCGTTTTTTGGAAAATCGTGATCTTCAATTGAAGAAATGGCATGCATTACGCCATGTACTTCATACCCCTTTTCTATTAAAAATTGGGCCAGATAGTGTCCGTCTTGACCTCCTACTCCAAAGATGAGCGCTTTTTGTAACGAGCAAAATCCCGTTGAGAATGGAAGAAGGTATGTAAAAAATATGAATAAATAGTTTCTAATCATTTGGTTTTTAATTTTTTGCATTGTTTGTTTTAAAAACATACCCAGATTTTTTGCATAAAGAGATAAAAAGATCTTCTAGTTCCTCTGGAGTAATACCTGTATACAGGATGTATTCTACAGGATCATAACAATATTGATTGCACTGCATAAAGTATCCCTTTAGCGGTTTTTGTTGATATGCAATGGGTGTGCTTGCTGCAATTTTTGTGTGTGCATGGAACATTTCTCCATCCATAATCATTTGTACAAATGGATGTAGGGGGCCTACGCGAAAAAGTGCTTTCATTTCCTCTGGGGTAAGGCTTAAGGCAAGAAAACTCTGTTCTTCGAAAGATTGGGGT
>CAYVXT010000031.1:0-12087 GCA_964455485.1 uncultured Candidatus Saccharibacteria bacterium | reverse complement strand
TCTTCTGGAAGGATCACTTTCTCTCAAGTTGTTGCAGGAGGTAATAAATATAAAGGTTCAGGTACTTTGGCAAGCATTACTTTCAAGGCTCTAGCTTCTGGGGGTGCAAATGTTGATTTTTCTTATACTTCTGGAAATACTACAGACTCAAATGTGGCTGCTAATGGTTCGGACACTCTTTCTTCTGTTGTTAATGGTTCGTTTACAATAAACACTCAAGGTGGCAGTAGCTCAGGCGGTTCATCTGGAGGTGGTTCTAGCAGTGGGGGCGGTGGAGGCGGCAGCTCTTCAGGTGGTGGAAGTGGTGTCAGTAATGCCGGTATTATTGGGGTTGTTAATGCTAACGCTGCTTCTGCTCTTGCGAGGAATCTCTACAAAGGAATAAGTGGCGATGATGTTAAAGTTTTACAACAGTTTTTAGTAAATCGTGGCTATACCACCGCTGACAATATAACTGGTTTTTTTGGTCCAGCTACCGAATCGGCTTTAAAGAAATTTCAAGCCGCTGAAGGTTTGGTTTCTTCTGGTGACCCATTTTCAACTGGATATGGTTTTGCAGGACCAAATACACGTGCAAAAATTAACCAATATTTGGGAAGCGGTGCTGCAACGGGGGTAGCAACTGGTTTAACTCCAGCCCAAGTGTCTGCAATAAAAGCTCAGATAGCTATATTGCAACAACAGGTCTTACAGCTTTTGTTGAAACTTCAAACTCTCAAAGCTGCTGGGCTATAGTAATCCACAGAAAATTTAATAAAGCATAGCCAATGATGATAAAATTTCATCATTGGCTATGTTTATTATTAACCACTATTTTAGTTTATGAAAAGCAAATTATCAGCTTTGTTTTTGTCGGGAGTCTTGATTTTGCAGGCAACTTTTCCTGTTATGGCATCTGCACAAAGTTCATCAATACAGGGATCTATTGATGCTCTCCGCAACCTATTAAATTCCCTTCAGAATCAAGTAAATCAGACTGGAACTCAAAGTTCGTCGAGCGCTACTTATACAGGTGTTTCGAGTGGAGTGGGGGTGGGAAGTGGTAATGTATCTAGCTGTTTCCAACTCACTGAGAACTTAAGGATAGGGGACGCTAGCAATCAGGTCGTTATTTTGACAAGCAAGCTCACTCAAGAAGGTTTAATGGCCGCATCTCAAAGGACTTTTGATCAGGTAGTTTTTGATGCGGTTGTAAAGTATCAGGAAAAATATGCTGCTCAAATACTAACTCCAGAAGGTATTGATCGCGGTACGGGATTCGTTGGTGCAAGGACAAGGAATCATATGAATGCTGGAGGTTGTATATCAGCATCAGGAATTTCATCTGGCACATCTACCAATGTAGATTGTGTCCAACTCACAGCAAACCTCCGTATCGGAGACACTGGTTCTCAAGTCTTAACTTTGACTCAAAGGCTTGTAGCTGAAGGATTGCTCTCTGCTACCTCTCAAACCTTCAACCAAACTGTCTTTGATGCAGTAGTTAGATACCAAGAAAAATATGCAAGTGATATTCTCACTCCAGAAGGTATTGACCGTGGCACCGGCTTCGTCGGATCCCGCACGCGTACTCATATGAATACTCGATGTCAGGGTACAGGTACTGCAATCACCACTACGACTACCACAACAACAACTACAACAACACCTACAACTCCTCCTGCTAGCTCTGTGTATTACACTGCTTATCCAAATGTAGGTGAGAATGTTGCTTATGAGAATTACATTAGGTCAAGATTTAGCACAAAAGTTGCTGCAGGAAGACCACTAGTTGAGGCATATTTTGATATTTGTAAAAATGCTGCTATCAAAATAGTTAGAGATCAAGTTCGTGCCAACACTACAAATAGTAGTTCTGGACCTTTCTCAGGTTCAGGAAAATCAGATGTAACCCAGGTAGCTCAAGGATTCCAATACAAGTTTCCGATTACTAGTGGATGGAGTGTTACTGGTTACTCACAGACAAATTCCGTACCCGGCTGTGGTTTAATTTTCAAGGATTTGGCTGAAAAAATGCTTGAAGGAAAACCGGAAGAAGCTCAAATACCATCAGGTATATCCAGTCTTGCTTGGCTTCACATTGCAAACTTGTATAGTTTTGACCCTAAAACTGGTTATGGTTTTAATCAAATTGGATTAGCTAATTCCGAACCCAATAGTGTGGCAAATGAGCTCGCCTTCACAAAATGTAATCTGCTGGATGAATTCCCAAACAACTTTTTCCCTATGATGAGAGATTATTTAGTACAAGACAATCATGTGAGTGGGGGTAGCTTCAAACTCAAGTCTGCAATTTTGTGTGGAAAAGCAAATCAAATAGATTGGAATGATGACCATATGTACAATATGGTACCTGAGTTTGAAATCCAAAAAACTTGGTTTGACTCTTGTGGAGCTAATTGCGATTTTGAAAACAATTACAAACCAAGAATCCGTTCAATTAATCCTTCTGGTAGCCTTGCAAATACAGATATTGGAACAGGTGCTCAGTATGAAATAAACAAAAGAAACCTATTGAGACTTACAGGAAATGGTAGGTTTGAAAATGATAGTAATATTTTGGTCATTGACAGAATAAGGGCAGGAGTTCCTATAAGCCTATATGCAAGAACTGACGGTGGTGGTATGACTGTTGAGGCTGTCGGATTGCCACCCGGGTTGTCCTTTAACAAGGCAGTTGTAAGTAATGGTAGATATCAAAGGTGTGAACCGGTACCATTTTCTTCTGCCTGCGATCCATTACCACTCGGTACTCTTTCAGGTACACTTTCTGCAGGTACCTATATGGCAACCTTTAAAACTTACCTAACCGAGAATCCATCAAGATATAGCATTACAAATGTATTTTTTGCAGTTAATGGCTATGATCGTGGTTCCCTCGATGTTATTACGGATGATGGAGTTAAAAATCCTACTGAAGTCAAGTTAGGGGATAATGTTAAAATTAGCTGGCCAACAAATATCCAAAATTATTCTCAAGGTAGAAGTACTCCTCTTGAAGTTAATGTTTGGGCAGTTCCAGCTGCAAGTGCTAATGGTATACCTGATCTAATCACTAATAAGTATTTGATAGCCACTAAAGTTAAACCAAACAGTTTCTGGAAAGTGGGGACTTGGAATTCTCTATATAGACCATCTATTGACGGAAGCCCTGTAACAGGAAGCACTCTTACTTCATTACCTGAGGGTAGGTATGTGTTGTATTACACACCAATCGATCTTGAAGGGGAAACTTGGAGACCTTCAGGTACACTGGCTTCTTTGGCATTTACAAGACCGGGCTTTGTTGGGTATGACTATACTACTTTGTATGGTGTGAGTGAACCATTTGAAATTAAAGGCGGTAGCTTGCCAGGGTGGAGTGGTACAACAAACCTTACGAATGTTGCTTCAAACAACTATAATGTTTTGGACGGAGGTTATTTGCTCAGAGCAAAAACTACAAGTGGAAAGACCAATGTTCGAGAGCAAGGTTTGTCATTTAGTAGCAAGTTTGCAGCAGGTTTCGGTTTCTCAGACCCTGAAGCTATTGGTGGAGCATACATGAAAGTTGGTAGAGCCCTTGAATCACAAAATTGGCTTGGGGGTACCATAAAAGTTAAAGCAGGTGATGTACTCACTATTGATTGGTTGAGGATAAAATACAATCCACCAGTTGGAAATAATCCAACAGTTGCATATGGTACGTTACAAAAAACTTATTTTGAAAATTTGGCTCAATCAATAAGTTCTGGTACTGCACAAGGAGCGAGTGAAGCGGCATCATCTTGGCTTTACTTGAAACCTAAACTCAACTCATATGGTGCTGAGATGAGACCGGTAGACTTTTATAGCCCAACAACTGGCACCTTAAATGTAACTGGATCTAATAGAGCTAAATGTACAACAGGTTTCAATTTAGGAGATACTGATTGGACAGGGGATGCTACTACTTATGTGGTGAGGAAGCCATGGCTTGCTTCGTCTGGTTCCGGCTCAACCACTATCACTATTCCAAGTTGTGAATCGGGTAGAAAATATAGAATCTTCTATAACGGAGAAGGTCTGGGTGCATCCAACATTCCTCTCCCAAGTTGGACATACGAGCCAACAAATTACGCAGCGGGGGGAGTGGGTATGGACCTAACAATCGAGATAGAATAGTAGTGACATAAAAAAGCCCCCTTTAGGGGGCTTTTTTATGTTTAATATCCACAATGACAAAGATAAATCTGTGTTAAAATCAACTGTATATGCAAGAAATAAGATTTAGCCCTCCAAAGGAAATTGAGAAGCAAACTGTAGCTCAACATACTGATAGTGGCAACTCCACAGGAAATCGAGGTAATTCATTTTTGCTAAAATTAGTTAAACTTCTTTTGTTAGTCGCTATTTTATGTGGCGTTGCCTTATCTGCAAAATACTACTTTGATATGCAGAAGAGAGACCCTTTGCAATATAGCGCTGTATTTTTGGTAAATGGGCAAGTTTACTTTGGTAAAATCAAGTATAATAATTCTCATGAAATGTTACTTACAGATGTGTATTACTTAGAACTGAATCAGGATGGATCCACACCTAATTCTGTTGCGGATAATCATTTCAGTTTGATTAAACTCGGTAGCGAGTTGCATGGACCAACTAACGAGATGTACATAAACAAAAACCAAATTGTATTTTACGAAAATCTCCGTAAAGATAGCAAACTCGTAGAATCAATCAGTGGTATGAAATAATATAAGTTTTAAGATTAAAAGTTAATTGTATTATCATTATGGAAGGGCAAGAAACATCACGGTTTAATTTCAACAAAATTTTTGAGTATTGTATCCTGGCACTAGTCTTTTTAGTTCCGGTTATATTTGTTCCTGTATTGTCTGTGTCTTTGTATTCCGCAAAAATTGTATTCGTGGCTACAGTAATAGTGGCATTTATTGCTACATTTTTAGCATCAACCTTGAGCACTGGAAGGATTGTACTACCTAAATCAAGGTTTCTAATACCAATGATTGCGTTCCCTGTTATTGCAATAATTTCATCGTTATTCTCAGGAGAATTGGCAAAATCTACAATGGGTGTAATTTTTGATTTGGGAACTACTGGTTCAATTGTGATTTTGTCACTGGTATTTTTTGTATCGATGTTTGCTGCAAAGGATAATTCGTCTATTGGAATGAAATCTTTGTATGCTTTATCAGCTGCTTCTCTAATTGTGATTTTGCACGCACTTTTAAGAATTTTTGGAAGTTCGATACCTAGCTCAATCGCTTCAAGAATGCCTGATTTTCTAGTGGGGGGTCCAATAGATACATCAATAATGCTAGCTGTGTTTTCTCTTGTCGCAATGACAATGCTTACCTCCAACTTCTTAAGTAGAAATGCAAGATATGCCTTTTATGTACTCATGGCAATCTCACTTCTTTTTATTGGAGCAATTGGTTTTACAGCTACAATAATTACTTTAGGAATTTTTGCCCTAATATATTTCGTATATACATTTTCCTGGTCAGTATCTTCTGAAGGAAGTGGTAGGATGATGTCTAGTTCACCTTCTCTTATAGTCTTAGTTATATCTGTTGTGTTTATTCTTTCGGGCAGTTCGTTATCTGGTTATCTCTCAAATATTTTAAAAGTTAACACAGTTGAAGTTCGACCTAATTGGGAAGTAACCATGAATATGGTTGGGGGTGCATGGAAGAAGAACCCTGTTGTGGGTATTGGTCCAAATATGTTCAAGGAATTGTGGGATATGAGTAAGCCTATTGATATAAATGCAACTCAATTTTGGTCGGCAGAATTCAACTTCGGTTCAGGATTTATACCAACCATGGCAGCTACAACCGGTGTTTTGGGTATAGCCTCACTCTTAGTATTCCTTTTCTTTTACGCAAGAGCTGGTTTTAAAGCAATCTTTATTTCCTCTTCGGATGAAAAATACAGGTACGTTTCCACCACTTCTTTTCTAGCGTCGCTGTTTCTATGGATAATGGCGTTTATGTATGTACCAAGTATTGCTTTGTTGGTCATCATGTTTGCTCTTACAGGAATATTTACAGCAACACTTGTGCCTCTAAATGTCGTCCAAAGTATTGATATAAATATATTTAGGAATCCAAAATCAAATTTTGCATCAGTGTTTGTCATTGTTGTATTCCTACTTGCTTCAATTGCTGGTGGATACTTTGTTTGGGAAAGAGCTGTTGCAGCATCAATATTCCAAAATGGTGATTCGTCAGGTGCCTTGAGGATGGTAAACACAGATATTTATTGGCGAGGTTATTCTGAAAAATCATTAAACTCAATTACAGGAATTGTTAGTTCTGTTTCTTCTCCAAATGATTTTACTGAGGCACAGAGAGTTTCTGTACAATCGGCTATTGCCGATGCTATTGCTGGTGCAAATCAGGCAATTAATTGGAATCGAAAAGATTTTAGAAATTGGTTTGCATTAGGTAGGGTGTATGAAGTATTGGCAAACAACGGTATTCAAGGAGCAAAAGAGAGTGCGGAAGCTGCATTTAAGGAGGCTGAAACAAGGTCTCCCCAGAACCCTGCTATACCTCTCGCATATGCAAGACTCGCCGCTATTGGTGGAGACAAGGATATGGCAAAAGAATATATTTCTAAAGCGGTATCTTTAAAGAGTAATTATTCTGATGCGTACTTTACTCTTGCACAAATTGAAGCGGCATCTAACAATATTACAGGTGCAATACAAGGGGTAGAGGCTGCAACATTGGTTGACCCTCAAAATCCTGCGTTGTACTTCCAATTAGGTCTTTTAAAGTACAATAATTCAGATTATAGGGGAGCTGCCTCAGCATTTGAGCAATCCATAAGGTTAGTGGGAGACTACGCTAATGCTAGATACTTCTTAGGTTTGTCTTATGAAAGAATTGGTAGAGACGCTGATGCTATTATACAGTTTGAGGCAATACAAAAAACTAACCCTGACAATTCTGAAGTAGCACTTATAATCAAAAATCTTAAAGATGGTAGATCACCATTTTCAAATGCTCAACCACCAATTGATGACAAACCTGAAAAGAGGGCTGAGTTGCCTATAGAAGAGAGTAGGTAATATAATCTCATAATGGTTCAAAAAACTATTAGAGCCATTACAACCAAAATAAGCGGTCTCGGTGAGGCTGCTTTTTGGCTTTCTGTTTTTGCTTTTTTCTCGCAGATTTTGGCATTGTTAAGGGATCGCTTGTTGGCCTATCACTTCGGTGCAAGCAGTTCACTCGATATTTATTATGCAGCTTTTAAAATACCGGATATTATTTTCGTCACCGCTGCATCAATAGTGTCGATTTCTGCACTAGTACCCCTGTTTGCCAAAAAGGAAACTGAAGGTGAGAAGCATTTCCTTGAAGCCACATCGTCTATTTTTACTGTATTTTCCATAATGATATGTGTTATATCGGTGATTACTTGGATACTAATGCCCAAAATAATTTCCTTGGCATTCGGAGGTTTCTCTTATGAAATAATGAAAAAGACCATCACTCTGTCGCGGCTGTTGCTACTTTCTCCATTGCTTTTAGGATTCTCAAACTTTTTCGGAAGCATTGTGCAGTATGAAAAGAGATTTATATTGTATTCACTCAGTCCACTTTTATACAACATCGGAATAATTTTAGGTATTGTTGTGCTTGTTGAAGATATCGGCATAATGGGACCAATTATAGGTGTTATTTTTGGCGCATTGATGCACTTATTGTTACAAGCAATATTTGTCATTTTTTCTCCACGTAGGCCAAAGTTTACTAAATTTATAAACTGGAAGGTTGTTTTTGAAACCGCGCAGCTATCTATTCCTCGAACTTTTGCACTATCGATAGCGAGCTTTACCGCGTTGTTTTTTGCAGCACTTTCGTCTAGGCTCGGTGGAGGATCGGTGGCAGTGTTCAATCTTTCGTGGAATTTGCAATCAGTCCCTCTTTCTCTCATTGGGGTTAGCTTTAGCCTTGCTGCGTTTCCTGCTCTTGCAATTTCTGCAGCACAGCGAAACAGCCAAGAGGTTTCCGAACGAATCGCTTCGGGTTTGAGTAGTATTGTATTTTGGTCCCTCCCAATAACTTTTTTATTTGTTGTGTTAAGAGCACATATTGTAAGAGTTGTACTTGGCTCTGGGCTTTTTGATTGGGAGGCAACCAGGTTGGTTGCAGCATCTTTGTCAGTATTCGTTGTCTCAACGGTTTTCCAAAGCATGCAACTCTTTTTGACCAGATCGCACTACGCACTCGGCCGTACTAAATGGCCACTCGTTGGAAATTTTATTGCTGGAGTATCCTCAATATTTATAGCCTTAATATGTTACCTAAACTATCAAAAAGTATTTCCTCTACTAAACTCAATTGCTAAATTTCTAAAAGTTGATGAACTTCCTTTTGAAATATTAATAATCCCTTTTTCATACAGTATTGGATGTTTGCTCGGAGTTCTTGTGTTATTCTTTGCTTTAAAATCTGAGTATTGGAAAAAGATATGGGCTATAATGCGTCGAGGGGTTTTTGAGTCTTTGGTTGCCTCGTTACTTGGTGGTTTTGCTGCATATTTCACCCTTTCAATTACATCGTCTATTTTTAATCTTGATACGTTTTTGGGAGTATTTGGGCACTCGGCAACCTCATTTGTGATAGGAGTTGTGGTTTGGGCTATATCGTTGTATTGTATCGAAAACCCTGATTTTATGGGTTTTATAAAGATGTTTCGTGAAAAGTTTAAGTCTGCTCGGAAAGAACAATGAAAAATATTAGAAATTTTAGCATCATAGCCCATATTGACCACGGCAAAAGTACTCTTGCCGACAGGATGCTTGAAATAACTCATACAATCGAAAAACGTAAAATGCACGATCAGGTACTTGATTCGATGGAGCTTGAGAGAGAAAGGGGTATAACTATAAAGATGCAGCCGGTTCGAATGATTTATCATTCTAACCATCCTGAGCTTAGTGAAGGGCCGTATACTTTAAACCTAATAGATACTCCCGGTCACATAGATTTCTCTTATGAGGTTTCTAGGGCTCTTAAAGCGGTTGAGGGGTCAATTTTATTAGTTGATTCGACTCAAGGTGTACAGGCACAAACCTTAACCACCTTAAACATGGCAAGAGGTTCAGGATTGAAAATAATTCCTGTCTTAAGCAAAATAGATTCTCCACTAGCACGTGTAGATGAGGTCAGGGAAGAGGTTGTTGAACTGTTGGGTTGTAAGCCAGAGGAAGTGATGCTTGTATCAGGCAAAACTGGCGAAGGTGTTGAGGATCTACTAAATGCTATAGTTCAAAAAGTACCGCCACCAAACGAAGAAGGTAAAGATTTTAGGTCACTTATTTTTGATTTTAAATATTCTACACACAAAGGGGTCATTGTTTTCGTGAGGGTGATGAGTGGGGAAGTGAGTGCGAACATTCCTCTTGTATTCAAGATTGCTGATGAAAAATTTACTTGTCTCGAAGTTGGAATTTTTTCACCAGAGGAAACCCGGGTCGAAAAATTGCGCGCAGGCGAGATTGGGTACATAGTGACTGGAATCAAAAGCCCAGGCATCGCATCGGTGGGGGATACGGTGGCAAAGGCTCAGGATTCTAATCCACCACTTCCGGGCTACATGAGCCCGCTTCCTGTTGTGTGGGCATCGATTTACCCAGAGAGCCAAGATGATTTTTTAGAATTAAAACAATCACTTGGTAAACTCAAACTTTCAGATTCGTCATATACATATGAGGAAGAATCGTCAGGTATTTTAGGGAGGGGATTTAGATGCGGGTTTTTGGGCATGCTGCACTTAGAAATAGTGACTGAACGACTACGCCGTGAGTTTGGTTTAGAACTCGTAGTTACTTTACCAACAATTACTTATGAAGTTGTTTATAAAGCACAAGGTGGTAAGGAGCCAAAACGTGAAATGATATATTCTCCTGCGGCTTTTCCGGACGAAGGATTGCTCTCTCAAATTTTTGAACCATGGGCAAATGTTGTGATAATTACTCCATCTTCTTACGTTGGTGTTTTGGTTCAATTGCTATATGAGCATGAAGCCGATCTTAAAACGTCTTTAAATTTTGGAGATGATAAAACCGAAATGCATATTGAAATGCCTCTTCGTGAACTAATGCGAAATTTTTTTGATAAGTTAAAAGGTGCTACATCGGGTTATGCTTCTATTTCGTATGAAATTAAAGAAATGCGTGAAGCAAATGTTGTAAGGCTTGATATTTTGGTTGCTGATGAAGTTCAGCCGGCATTTTCGAGGGTAGTGTCACGACGTATTGTAGAACAAGAGGCAGAAACAATGGTTGAAAAATTGCAAAATCTCATTCCTCGACAAATGATTGTTGTTAAAATTCAAGGTAGGGCACTTGGGAGAATTATTTCATCACGAACCATTTCAGCATATCGGAAAGATGTTACCCAACATATGTATGGTGGTGACATTACTAGAAAGATGAAATTGCGGGAAAAACAAAAGAAGGGTAAAAAGAAAATGCAATCACGAGGTACAGTCAATATACCACACGATGTTTTCATAAAGATTATGAAAAGCTAGATTGTTTGCCTAAATTAAAAAGGGAAATAAGCCGCGATCATACCAACAATCACAAGGATTGCGATGACGCTCCAGGCAAATTTAAGGATTTTTTGAGTTTTTGGGTGCCAAAGCATGATAAAATAATTAGTATATTTATAACATGAGAGGAGTAAAGACAAAAGCTGGTGGAAAGTGGAAGCGTCTCGCAGTTTTTTTCGTGCTCCTTCTCATTTTTGGTTTGTTAGTAAATTCAGTTACCGGTGTGTATCAAAAGAAAAAGAATGCGGAAGAGTTTTTGGCTCGAATGCAAAAGGAAAAAATTGAACTGGAACGACGCAATGAAGAGCTCAGCACCGATCTTGAAAGGTTGAGCACAGAAGAAGGTGTAAAGTTTGAAATAAAAAGAAAATTGAATGTTGCAGAGGTGGGGGAGAGTGTTGCGATTGTTGTTTCTGACACCAAACCTGCTACATCAACTTCAGCTACTACATCTAAATGGCAAAAATTTAAAAACTGGTTTGGTGGTTTATTTGACTAAATGAAAAAAGCCGTCCTTTTTAGGGGAACAGCCTCTTGGTCCTACTATAAAATAATAGGAAGAACTAGGGTGGGTAAGAGATCATCGCTTTGAGTTTACTGCTAAGCTAAAGCGTCCTGTATCGAAGATTTGAGTTTGAGCTCACTCGGCAACCTATAAAAACTTGGCTGCCAAACAAGGTGCTTCTACGCAAGCACGCTCTAACCGCCCTCTAGGCTCCCTCTTACCCTAAACGAATTGTATCATATAATAGAAGTATGTCAATCATCTTACTATTGTATTGAATTTATTAAATTAAAAAAATTATAAATAAGGCTTATATGAAAAACTGGTATAAACCATAAAATTTAATGTATACTAAAAATATTGCGGGTATAGTTTAGTGGTAGGACGCGACCTTCCCAAGGTTGAGTCGGGAGTTCGATTCTCCCTACCCGCACAGATTGAACACAGTGAAATCTGTGTGGGTTAAAAATACTTATGTTTATTTTAATTGTTTTGATATTATTGCCCAAAGGTTGATTAATTCGAATGGTTTTGAAATATGACCATCCGCCAAAGCTTCCTTGGCAAGTTTATGACCATTTGAATATCCAGTCAGAATAATTACAGGTATATTTTTAGTAGATTCATTTTCTTTAATTTCCCTACACAAATCACATCCGTTTTTATCACCCAATGACACGTCTAAGAAAATGAGGTCGGGAGACATTTTTTCTATCAAATCGATTCCACAATAATTATCACAAGTCTCTACTTCATATTTTTTTATTTTTAACGCTTCTCGCATTATAAATAAAATACCCTGGTTATCATCTATTACTAATATTTTTGCTCTATTCATGTGTTGATAATTGAAATTTTAGTGCCATGCTTATCTGTTTTGGTTTTAACCTCAGCTTTCATTTGTTTGGCTAATGCAGAAACAATCCCGGTACCTAAGCCTGATCCAGGATTATTTTTGTTTACGCCATTGTTTGGTTGGCCCACTCCGTTATCTTCAATGACCAAACTCCATTTATGTCCCCTGG